>JBEIHL010000548.1:0-3553 GCA_040381375.1 Opitutaceae bacterium | reverse complement strand
GGCCCTGGAGATTGAGGGCCGGTTCGAATTGCGGCCGCAGCACGGCGTAATCCTTGTCGAGGTTGTCGTAGTCGCGGGACGTTTCGGACCACGAGAGATTGAGGCTCAAGCCGAGATTCTTCTGCCCGCCGCCGACGTTGAAAATGTCGAGGTAGTTGAGCGCGCCGTTGTAGTTCCACTTCTCCCGTTTGTCGTAGTAGACGCCGCCGGCGGTGAGCTCGACCGTACGGCCGTCGCGCTGGAAGGCGGAGCGGGAGATGACGTTGATGATGCCGCCCAGGGCGTCGCCGTCGCGGTCGGGCGTGGCGGCTTTGATCACTTCGATGTTGCTGACGGCGTCGGCGTTGAGCTGCCCGATCGAGAAAGCGCGGGAGTTGCCCGAGGCGGGCATGCGATTGCCGTCGACCTGGACGGAGTTGTACTTCGCCTCGAGTCCCCGAATGTTGACGCCCGCCGGCTCGCCGTCCTCGCCCTCGTTGACGCTGAGCCCCGGCAGTTGCTGCAGGGTGAAGCCGAGGTTGCCGCCGAGGTTGGTGTTGAACGTCTCCTCGGAGACGATGTTCACCAGCCCGCTCGCGGTCTTCTGCCGGTTGATCGCGAGCGCCTGCCCGCGGACCGACTCGGCGACGGTGAACGCCTCGAGCTTGAGCGCCTCGCTTGCGAGCTCGACATCGAGCGCGGCGGTGCCGCCGCCCGCCACCGCGACCTCGCGGCTGGCGATATCGAGGCCGACGTACTCGACCTGGATCCGGCGCGCCCCGGCGGGCAGCCCGGACAGGCTGTAGCGGCCGTTCGCGTCGGTGTACGCGACGGCCGTCGTGCCCTCGGCCCGGACGACGGCGCCTTGGAGCGAGTGACCGGTGCGGCCGTCGGATACGCGGCCGCTCAGGGTGCCGGTGGCCTGGGCGAACGCGGTGGCCGGGAGCAGGGCCAGCGCGAGAAGAACACCGGCGAGTTGGCCGGCGAAGAGACGGAACGGGAGGAGGAAGACTTTCATGGTGTGGTGGAGGGCATCGATGTCGCGACTGATCCGCCTGGGGCGGAGGGCGGAGGCCTGAATGAGGCCGGGCCGACGTTAGCGCCTTCGCGTGGCGGACCGGTGGCGTGCCGGCGACAAGCGCGTGACAAGCTTCGGTTCCCCCGCGGCCGCGTGCTGATGTCTCCAAAATGTAACTACACCGTCATGCCACTGCGACACGGACGGGTTTTAATCGGACGCAAGAAGTCTTCCGCCGCACAACCCGCCCTGTGAAACTCGCCCTTGTCACCGAAACGTTCCCGCCGGAGATCAACGGCGTGGCGATGACCTTCGGGGTCATCGTGCGCGAACTCGGCCGGCGCGGGCACACGGTGCGCGTTTACCGGCCGAGCCGGCCCGATCTCCCCGCCAGCGGATCGAACCCCGACTTCGAGCAGGTGCCGTTGCCGGGCATGCCGATCCCGCGCTATCCGCTGCTGCGGCTCGGGCTTCCCGCCCATGGCCGGTTGCGCCGGGAGTGGACGGCCGGGCGGCCCGATCTGGTGCACGTGGCGACGGAAGGACCGCTTGGGGCGTCGGCCGTCACGGTGGCGCGGGCGCTCGGGATTCCGGTCACCTCCAGCTTTCACACCAACTTCCACGCTTACGCGCAACACTACGGCTTCGGGCTCCTCGGCCGGCCGGTGCTGGCGTGGCTGCGGCGGGTGCACAACCGGACCCGACGCACCTTTGCGCCGACCGCCGAACTCTGTGCCGAACTCTCGGCACTCGGTTTCGAGAACGTCGCCCTTTTGTCGCGCGGCGTGGACACCTGGCAGTTCCATCCCGCGCGCCGCGCGGTGGCGCTCCGGGCCAAGTGGGGCGCGGGCGAGGACGACCCGGTCGTGATCCACGCCGGCCGCATGGCCGCGGAAAAGAACTACGATCTTCTGCTGCGGGCGTTCGGCGAGATGAAACGGGCGAATTCACGTTGCCGATTCGTCCTCGTGGGTGACGGACCGCTGCGGGAGCGGCTGCAGCGGGAGAATCCGGCGTATGTGTTTACCGGATTCATCGCCCGCGGCGAACTCGCGCAGCACTACGCCTCGGCGGATATCTACATCCACGCCAGCCTGACCGAGACGTTCGGTAACGTGCTGACCGAGGCGATGGCGAGCGGACTGGCCGTGGCCGGGTTCGACTACGCGGCGGCGCAGCAGTTCGTCCGGCATGGCGAGAACGGTCTCGTCGTTCCCTGCGACCAGCCCGATGCCCTGGTGGAGTCTGCGGTGCACCTCGCCACTGATCCTTTGCTCCGGGCCCAACTGCGTCCGGCGGCCCGGGTGGCGGTCGAATCGCAGTCCTGGGAGCAGGTCATCGGCCGCTTCGAGGCCGATCTGCTGGCGATCGCGCGCCCGGGCCTGCCGGCGTCAGAGCCGGTCGTCGCATGAGTGGCCGCCTCCTCATCCTGACCGCCGGATTCGGCGAGGGTCACAATGCGGCCGCCCGGTCACTGGCGGCGGCATTCGATTCCCTGCAAGGCGCGGGCACTGCGCGCGTGGCGGACGTCTTTGCCCTCGCGGCGCCGCGAAGCAACGCCCTGGCCCGGCGTTCGTACCTCGGCCTGATCAACCGCGCCCCGTGGCTCTGGCGCGCGGCGTACGGCTGGATGGACCGGTCGGCGCTGTTGCCGGGACTCCTGCGCTCGCTGCGGCGGGAACGACGGGTCCTGGCCGGGCTTCTGGCCACCGAGCAGCCGGTGGCGGTCTGTTCGACGTATCCGGTTTATTCTTTCCTGCTGCAGGCGTTGGCGCGCGAGCGCACGCTCGGCGTGCCCTGCTTCAACGTAGTCACCGACTCCATCAGCATCAATTCGCTCTGGTGGCGGGCGGGCGCTGACGGGTGGTTCGTGCCCAACGACGAGTCGGCGGAGGTCATGCGCGCGGCGGGCGTCGACGAGCGCCGGCTGCAGGTGGCCGGCTTTCCCGTTCAAGCATTCTTTGCTGCGCACGAGGGCGCGCTGGCGCCGCCTGACCTCGGGGAAGGCGCGACGCCGCGCGTGCTCTACATTATCAACTCCCGGACTCGGGAGGCCGAGGACACTGCCCGGTTGCTGTTGCAGGAGACCGCTTGGGACGTGACGTGCACGGTGGGCCGCAACCAGCGGCTGCAGCGGGAACTGGAGGAGCTGGCCTCGAAACGCACCGCCGTCACGCGTATCTTTGGCTGGACCGACGAGATCCCGCGGCTGCTGATGACGCACCACGTCGTAATCAGCAAGGCCGGCGGGGCAACCACGCAGGAGGCGCTGGCCGCGCGCTGTCCGATGATCGTGAACCAGATCGTGCCGGGGCAGGAAGAGGGAAACTATGAGCTGCTCCGGCGTCACGGCATCGGCGCGCTTGCCACGACGGCCGCGGCGGTGAAGGACGAGTTGCAACGCGCTTTTGCAGACCGGGGCCTGGGCTGGAAGCGGTGGCGCCAGGCCATCGAGCCGATCTCGCGGCCGCGCGCGGCGCACGACATTGCCGCCGCCGTGCTGGCCCGCAGCGGCTCCCTCACGGCCGCTGAACCCATTCCCCTCCCGTTTCGGGC
>JBEIHL010000547.1:0-3555 GCA_040381375.1 Opitutaceae bacterium | reverse complement strand
GCCCGGCTCGACGATCGAGCAGCGCGTCGGCTCCGGCTACAACCGGCTCCACCGAATCAGCGGCGAGGGCGGCATCCAGGACAAGGAGTACTTCGCGAAATACGCCGCCGACCGCGTGCGCACGACGGCGACGGTGTGGCTGGGATCGACCCTCGCGTGCGCCGAGTGTCACGACCACAAGTTCGATCCCTTCACCGCGAAGGATTTTTACCGCTTCGCTGCCATCTTCTCCGACCTGAAGGAAAAGGGAGCCTACAATCTCAGCGGGGGCTTCACCCGCGAGAACCTGACCGAGGAACCGATCTTCACCGCGCCCGACCAGCGCGAAAGGCTCGACGCTCTCGAAGCGGAAGCCGCCGCCGCCGCGGCCGACCTCAAGGACGTGCCGGACGAGGTGCTCGCCGCCGGCCGCGCCGCGTGGGAACAGCGCATCCGGGCCGCGGATACGGCTGGCGCGCTCGCGTGGTCCGTCCAGCATCCGCTCCGCGCGGAATCGACCGCGGGCACGCCGCTCACGATCGAGGCGGAGGATCACTCCGTCATCCCGGGCGGACGCAATCCGGTGCACGACACCTATGTCGTCACGATTCCCGCCCACCCGGAACGCATCACCGGCCTGCGGCTCGAGGTGGTCGCCGACGCCCGCTTTCCGGGCGACGAAGTCTCGCGCGGCGGCTCGGCGTTTTTCCTCGCGGAACTCGAGGTGACGGGCGCGTCCGGTACGGGGACGTCCGCGGCTCCCGTCCGCATCGCGTCCGCCCGCACCAACGGCGGCACCGAGCCCGGTTATCCGGTGGCCGCCGCGATCGACGGCGACCCGGCCACGGCGCTGTCGTTCCTGCGCAAGCGCGGCGGCGGCATCGCGCTGGAGTTCGCCGAGCCCTGGCGCGGCGGGCCGGATTCCACGCTCACCTTGCGTATCCGGCATTCGGATAAACACCCGTACCAGCACCTCGGACGCTTCCGCGTGGCGCTGCACACGCTGCCGGATCCCGATACGAATGCGGGGGGCGCGCCGGACAACGTGCTCAAGGCGCTGCAGACGCCGGCGGACCAGCGCAAGCCGGCGGAGGAAAAGGAGATTCTCGCCCACTATCGCGCCATCGCGCCCGAACTGGCCACCCGGCGCGAACGCCACACCCGCGCCGTCAACGCGCGCGACGCGCTGCTGCTGAGCGTGCCGTCGCTGCCGGTCTCGAAGAGCGTCGCACCGCGACCGATGCGGGTGCTGCCCCGCGGCAACTGGATGGACGACAGCGGCGACCTGGTGGAGCCGGGCGTGCCGGCGTTCCTCCGCCAGATTGTGCCGGCAGACGGGAAGCGCGTGTCGCGGCTCGACTTCGCCGAGTGGCTCGTCGCGCCGGACAATCCGCTGACGGCGCGCACGTTCGTGAACCGGCTCTGGCGGCTGTATTTCGGCGAGGGGCTCACGCGCACGCTCGAGGACCTCGGGTCGCAGGGCGAGTGGCCCTCGCACCCGGAGCTGCTGGACTGGCTGGCGGTGGAGTTTCGCGAGAGCGGCTGGAACGTGAAGCATCTGGTGCAGCTCATCGTGACCTCGCGCACGTACCGGCAGTCGTCGGTCGCGGCGCGCGGGGTCGAGGAGCGCGACCCCGCCAATCGCTGGCTGGCGCGGCAGAACCGCTTCCGGCTCGACGCCGAACTGGTGCGGGACAATGCGCTCGCGATCAGCGGCCTGCTGGTGCGCGACCTCGGCGGGCCGGCCGCGCGGCCGTATCAACCGGAAGGGTATTTCGCGCCGCTGAACTTTCCCCGGCGCGAGTACGTGCCCGACACCGGCGCCGGATTGTATCGGCGCGGCGTGTACACGCACTGGCAGCGCACCTTCCTGCACCCGAGCCTGCTGGCCTTCGACGCGCCCTCGCGCGACGAGTGCACCGCCAACCGCTCGCCGTCGAACACCCCGCTCCAGGCGCTGGTGCTGCTCAACGACCCCGTTTACGTCGAGGCCGCGCGGGTGCTGGCGGAAAAGATCCTGCGGGAGGGCGGGGGAGCGCGGGACGCGGCGTTTGCCCGCAAGCTCGAGTGGACCTTTGCCCGCGCGCTGGGGCGTCCGCCGGTGCGCGCGGAGACCTGGGCGCTCGAGGGCCTGCATGCCGCGCAGCGGACGCGTTACCTTGCGGACGAATCCGCGGCGCGTGAACTCCTGGCCACGGGTGCGTCACCGGTGCCGGTTGATCTGCCCGTCGCCGACCTCGCCGCCTGGACGGCCGTGGCGCGCGCCGTCCTGAACCTGCACGAAACCATCACCCGCAATTGAGCGGAGGGAGATGTGACAGGTGGCATGTGACAAGTGACAACTGTTGAGTGAAGTGATGGCGTAATCCGTGGCCGAATAAACAAGATCATCCTAACGTGGAAATCGACCCCCTGCATCTCACGCGTCGCACCTTTCTCGGCCAGACGGCGGCCGGACTCGGCTCGATCGCCCTCGGCGCGCTGCTGCAACCGCGCGCGTTCGGGGCGCCGGCGGCACCGGCCGGTCCCTGGCGCGGGTTGGTCAACCCGCTGCATCACGCGGCGAAGATCAAGCGGGTTATCTATCTTTATCAGGCGGGCGGGCCGTCGCACCTGGAGCTGTTCGATTTCAAGCCGAAGCTGCGTGAGATGCACGGGCAGCCTATGCCGGACTCGTTCACGCAGGGGCAGCAGATCGCGCAGTTGCAGGGGCGGGAGCTGAAGTGTTTCGGGGCGCTGTACGATTTTCAGCGCTTCGGGAAATCGGGCCAGGAGATCTGCTCGCTGTTTCCGCAGCTCGGCAGCGTGGCGGACGACGTGTGCATCATCCGCTCGATGTACACCGAGCAGATCAACCACGACCCCGCGCATACGTTCATGAACACCGGCTCGATCATCGCCGGCCGGCCGAGCATGGGGTCGTGGCTGCTCTACGGACTCGGTTCCGAGACGGACGAGTTGCCGGGCTTCATCGTGATGATGTCGTCGGGCAAGGGCGGCCAGATGCAGCCGATCGCGGCGCGCCAGTGGCACAGCGGATTCCTGCCGAGCCGTTTCCAGGGCGTGAAGTTCCAGTCGCAAGGAGACCCGGTGCATTACATGCGCAACCCGGCGGGCGTGTCGCGCGCCGACCAGCAGCAGCTCGTCGACGTGGTGAACCAGCTCAATCGCCGGCAGCACGACGCCGTGCGCGATCCGGAAATCGTCACGCGCATCAACCAATATGAAATGGCGTTCCGCATGCAGACCAGCGTGCCGGGGCTGATGGACCTCAGCAGCGAATCGGCGCGGGTGCTGGAGGATTATGGTGCGCAGCCGGGCGACGGCAGCTTCGCGTCGAACTGCCTGCTCGCGCGTCGGCTGGCGGAGCGCGGGGTGCGGTTCATCCAGTTGTATCACCGCGACTGGGACCACCACGACGACGTGTCGCACGTGAAGATGAAGGCGGAGGAAGTGGACCGGCCGACGGCGGCGCTGATCCGTGATTTGAAGCAGCGCGGGATGTGGGATGAGACGCTGATCATCTTCGGCGGCGAGTTCGGCCGCACGCCGATGGCCCAGGGCAAGGGCCGGGAT
>JBEIHL010000546.1:0-3555 GCA_040381375.1 Opitutaceae bacterium | reverse complement strand
GACCAGATCGCCGGCCGGACCATCTGCGCCTTCGGCGAGGCGTGTTCGTGGCCGACCCAGAGCTTCGTCGCGAAGTTCGGCGACGAGTTCAAGGCGTATCCGGAAACCAAGAACGCGCCGAAGCGCGACGGCTCCCTCGAACTGGTTTGAGGGGAGAGACCACGAAACACACGAAACACACGAAAAATCCATGGCTTGTCATTCTGAGCGCAGCGAAGAATCCAGCAGCGTGATCGCTGGCTGGCATCGGAGTGGATTCTTCGCTGTGCTCAGAATGACCGCGGGTTTCGTTTCGTGTATTTCGTGTGTTTCGTGGTTAAACCCAATTTTCTGAGATGATCGCACCGCCCAAACCCGACCTCGTCACCGTCAATGTCGACGGCAAGGAGATCGCCGTGCCCAAAGGCACGAATGCGATCGAAGCCGCGCGGCTGGTCGGCATGGATGTGCCGTACTACTGTTATCACCCGAAGCTCTCGATCGTCGGCAACTGCCGGATGTGCCTCATCGAAATGGGCATGCCGGCGGTTGATCCGGCCACGAAGGCGCCGATCATGGATCCGGCGACGGGCAAGCAGAAGATCAACTGGATTCCGCGGCCGCAGATCGGCTGCGCGACGAACGCCGCGCCAGGCCTGCACATCCGCACGCAGTCGCCCCAGATCAAGGACTGCCGCGAGGGCGTGATGGAGTTCCTGCTCGTCAATCACCCGCTCGACTGCCCGATCTGCGATCAGGCCGGCGAGTGCAAGCTGCAGGAGCAGTCGACCGGCTACGGCCGCGGCTATTCCCGCTACATCGAGCAGAAGAACGTGAAGCCGAAGCGCACTCAGCTCGGGCCGCGCGTGATGCTCGACGACGAGCGCTGCATCCTCTGCTCGCGCTGCATCCGCTTCTGCAAGGAGATCGCCAGGGACGACGTGCTCGGGTTCATCGACCGCGGCAGCTACTCGACGCTCACCTGCTTTCCGGGCAAGGCGCTCACGAACAATTACTCGCTCAACACCGTCGATATCTGCCCGGTGGGCGCGCTCACGAGCACGGACTTCCGCTTCAAGATGCGCGTCTGGTTCCTGAAGCAGACGAACAGCATCGACACCGAGTCGAGCGTCGGCGCGAACACCGTCGTGTGGTCGCGCGAAGGCGTCATCTACCGCATCACGCCGCGCCGCAACGACGAGGTGAACGATACCTGGATGGCCGACAGCGGCCGGGAACTCTTCAAGCCGCTCCGCGCGTCCGATCGCCTGAACGCCGTCCGCGTGAACGGCGCCGCCAGCGCGCTCGATCTCGCGATCCTCGCCGCCGTCGACCTGCTCAAGGCCGCCGCGGGCGCCGTGGCTGTGGTCGGCTCCGGTCGGAGCTCGGTCGAGGAACAGTTTCTCACCCAGCGGCTGATCGGTACGCTGCAGGCCTCGGCCCTGCTCGTCAGCCGGGTGGGCGAGGGGGACAAGATTCTCGTGTCCGCCGATCGCAATCCGAACGTCCGCGGCGCGCTCGTCACCGGCCTGATCCGCGAGCTGCCGCAGACGAAACTCAGCGCGCTCGGCGCCGCGATCGACGCAGGCAAGGTGAAGGCGATCGTGGCCGTCGGTGAGGACCTCGCCGCCGCCGGCCTGAGCGCCGCGCAACTGGCCAAGGTCGCGATCGTGTATCTGGGAACCCATGACAACGCGACCGCCGCGGCGGCGAAGGTCGTGATTCCGACGCTTTCCGTCTTCGAGAAGAGCGGCACCTTCGTGAACCAGCAGTTCCGGCTGCAGAAATTCCTGAAGTGCGTGCCCGCCGTCGCAGGCGCCCACGACGATCTGGTGGTGCTCACGCGGCTCATCGCCGCGTTGGGGGCCGCGCCGGTGCCGGCCGAATTGCACGCCCTGTGGACGGTGCTCGCCGCGGAGGTCCCAGCCCTGAAGGCGATCACGTTCGCGAACCTGCCCGAGACGGGCCTGCTGCTCGACGCCACGCCCTACGCCGGCCTGCCCTTCGTCGAGGGCGAGACCCTGCACCACAAGCCCGCGGCGCCCGCGGCCATCGCCGCCACCTGACCCTTACCCCACCCATGCGCCCCCTCCTTTTCGCCGGCCTCGGCCTCGGTTTCATCCTGATGGGTGCGGGGCTTTATGCGCTCACGCTGCGGAAGCAGAAGCCGATACCCGCCGCTCCGACGAAGGCGCAATTGCGCGAACAGGCCGCGATGGCGGAAGAGAACAAGAAGATGCGTCTCGCGGCGAGTGGCTCGGCCGGGCTCGGAGTGGTCTTTTTGCTGCTGATGCTTTTCTGAGATGATCGAGTTCTACACCAACCTTCATCCGGTCGTGCAGGGCGTCCTCAAGGGCCTTGCAGTGATCATGGTGATCTTCCCCATCGGTGGCGCGTGCTCGATGGCCGAGCGCAAGGTCTCGGCGTGGATCCAGGGCCGGCCCGGCCCGAATCGCGCGATCGTGCCCTGGATCGCCTGGGTGCCGCTGGTCGGCCCGTTCCTGCAGCGGCTCGGCCTCTTCCATGTCATGGCCGACGGCGGCAAGATGCTCTTCAAGGAAGACGCGCTGCCCGGGCACGTGAACAAGTTCTACTTCGTGCTCGCGCCGATCATCGCGATGATCCCCGCGCTCACGACGGTGACCGCCGTGCCGTTCGGCGCCTACATCGACCAGGCGGGCAAGGTGATTCCGCTCGCGCTGGCGAATGTCGACATCGGCATGCTCGCGGTCTTCGCCGTCTCCTCGCTCGGCGTGTACTCGCTGATCCTCGCCGGCTGGGCGTCGAACTCGAAGTATCCGTTCCTCGGCGGCGTGCGCGCGTCGGCCCAGCTTATTTCCTACGAGCTGTCGATGACGCTGTCGGTCGTGCCGCTTTTCCTTTGGGTGAACGCGCCCGGTCGCGAGGCGACGCTCGGGTTTGCCCGCGTGGTGGAATTTCAGAGCCAGCCTGGGTTTCTGGGTGGGATGTGGTTCGTGTTCCTCATGCCGGTGTCGGCCTTCATCTTCATGACGGCGCTCTTCGCCGAGACGAACCGCCAGCCCTTCGACATGCCGGAGTCGGAGGCCGATCTCGTCGGTGGTTTCCACACCGAGTACGGTGCGTTCAAGTGGGGCCTGTTTTTCGTGGCGGAGTACGCGCACATGCTGATCGGCTCGGGCGTGTTCACGCTGCTGTTCCTCGGCGGCTGGAATCCGCTGCCGTGGGTCCCGCTCGCGCAGGTGGTCGAGTGGCTGACGGCCCTCTCGCCGCTGGCGGCGCACCCGATCTTCGTCGGCGTCCTGTCGATCGGGATTTTCCTCGGGAAGGTGCTCGCGCTGATCTTTTTCTTCATGTGGGTGCGCTGGACGGTGCCGCGTTTCCGTTACGACCAAGTCATGGAGATCGGCTGGAAGAAGCTGCTCCCGCTCTCCATCGCCAACCTCATCTTCTACGCGGTCGCGATCGCGTTCATCCAACCCAAGATTTGACCACGGATCTCACGGATGCACACGGATCAATCAGTCGTTCGCGTTTCGGTTTGGGCCGCCGGCCAGCCTGAAGCTTTGAACAGGAAGATCGGGAAGGTCGGGAAGG
>JBEIHL010000545.1:0-3561 GCA_040381375.1 Opitutaceae bacterium | reverse complement strand
CCATACGCCTGGGTGATATCAGCAACCGCTGAACCACCGTCGCTGTTGAACGTGATGGTGTAGTTGTTGATATCGAAGACATCGACCGGCACGTTGTTATTGTCGAAGACCTCGAAGTCGCCGATGTTGCCGTTGCGGATGCCCGTGTAGTTGATGCGGACGGGCATCGCGAGACCGACGGCCACGCTGTTGACGAACCCGCGCGCGGTGTCGCGACGCCAGGCCTTGGAGTTGGAGCGGTTGACGCCCGTGTTGATCCGCCAGACGCCGTCGTCGAACCGGTAGCGGACGTTCGCCGAGTGGTTCATCCCGTTGCTCTTCGAAAAACTGTAGGCCATGGGCACCGTGCCGCGCCCGGTCGCGCCATCCACCCGCTCGGGCGTGTAGGAAAGGGTCCGGCCGCCGGCGATGCTCGAGGTGCCGACGTTGCCCACGGTCGGATTGAACTGCGAATTGTAGTTGTTGTGGTCGTAGTAGGTCATCATCGCGCCGACGGAAAGCACGCCGTGCTGGTGCGGCCGCCAGTCGACCTTGGCCGAGAAGGAGTCGCGTTCGTAGTCGCGTGACACCTCGACGTTCCGGTGCCGCCACATATACGGATTGGCCGGCGTCGCGGTGGTGCCGGTCGCACTCGCGCGGTAGTCGGTGTACCAGGTGTCGGTTTCGAACGACGTGATCGAGTGCAGGCCCGTGAGGACGATCCCGAGGTTCTTGGTGATCGGCAGCGTGTAATCGAAGCTGATGTCGGGATACCACTTGTAGGTCTTCTTGTTGTTCGGCGCCGGGGTCTTTTCGAAGTCGAAGATCTGCTGGTTCGAGGAGATACCCACCCGGTAACGCAGCTCGGCGCGGCTGCGCTCGAATGCGCTCTTCGTGATCATGTTGATCGACCCCGACATCGTGTCGGCCGGAGTCGACGGGAGCGGCACCTTCGTCACCTCGACCCGCGAGATGCTGTTCACGCCGACCCGCGACGGGGAGAAATCGCGTTCGCCGCTGGCGTTGGCGCCCGCCAGTTGGACGCCGTCGGAGGAGACGATCGACATATTACTGGGGAAGCCGCGGATCAGCACGCCCTCGGTCTCGAGCGCGCCGTAGGCGGCCGAGACGCCGGGCAGAAAGCGCAGGAAATCGCCCATGCTGCCGCCGAGCGGGTCACCGAGGGTCTCGGTCGAGATGACGTTCTTGATATTCGGAGCGAAGCGCTGCTCGTTAATCGCGATTGCCTCGATGTCGGTCTCGCGGGCCGAGGCGACCTTGTAGGGGTCGAGGGCGACTACGTCCGAAGCGCCGTAGCGCGCCGCACTGGTCAGCGTGACGTCGACCGTCACCGCCTGGCCGGCCGGCACGTCGACGCTCACCTGGCGGACATCGAGGCCAGTGTAGAAGACCTCGAGCGCACGCGCGCCGCTCGGGACGCCGCTGAGCCGGAACGTGCCCGATTCGTCGGTGAACGCGAGCAGGGTGGTGCCGGCGACGACGACGCGGGCGTTGTTGAGGTAGGCGCCGGTGGCGGCGTTCTTGACCCGGCCTTCGATTGAGCCGGTGCCGGTGTTGGATCTGGGCGCAGGGGAGTCGGCGTCGGCGCGACCGGCCGCGTCTGCCGCCAAGCCAGGGGCGACCGTGAACGCCACGATGCAGCCCAAGACACTCAAACGGAAGCGATGAAGGCGAAATGTACGGCTCATTCGGGAGGGGAATAACATACCTTGCCGGCAGGCGTGGTGCCGGCCGGGCGGGGGTCACGTGCGGATGTTGGCTGGGAACCAAAACCGCGGGCTTGGAAGTGCCCCAGTCGCATCGGGAACGCGAGCCGTTTCAGGGCCGATGCCGCGCGTGGTTGGCGCACTTTGGTGCTATGCAACGGCCCCCTTGGCAAAGCCGCGGCCTTCTGCATCGTGGCGCCATGTTTGTTGACGAATGTACCGTGAAGCTCTCGGCCGGTGACGGCGGTCGGGGCTGCATCAGTTTCCGGCGGGAAAAATACGAACCCTGGGGTGGCCCGAACGGCGGCGACGGTGGCCGCGGCGGCGACGTGATCCTGCTGGGCGACGTCAACACCAACAACCTGGTCGACTACAAGTACCAGCCGCATTGGCGCGGCGAGCGGGGTGAACACGGCCAGGGCGCCGACTGCCACGGCCGCGACGGCAAGCCCTGCATCCTGAAGATGCCGCTGGGCACGGTCGTGATCGACCTCGCGACGGAGAAACCCGTGGCGGAAGTGATCGCGGACGGCCAGCAGATCGTCCTTTGCAAGGGCGGCAACGGCGGCTGGGGCAACACCCATTTCAAGACCCCGACCAACCGCGCCCCCAAGCGCGCCAACCCCGGCCACGAGGGCGAGTTGGGCACGTATCGGCTGGTGTTGAAGAGCATCGCGGACGTCGGGCTCGTCGGATTTCCCAACGCGGGCAAGTCCTCCCTGACCACCCGCCTGACCAAGGCGCGACCGAAGACGGCGGCGTATCCGTTCACCACCCTGCACCCACAGATCGGCGTGATCGAGTATCCCGAGACCAAGAAAGGACAGCGGCGCTTGCTGCTCGCCGACGTGCCCGGCCTCATCGAGGGCGCGCACGAAAATCGCGGCTTGGGCCACCGTTTTCTCCGTCACATTGAGCGCTGTTCGATCCTGCTATTCATGATCGATATGGCCGCGACCGATGCCCGCGACCCGCGCGATGATTTCAAGCACCTGCTGAACGAGCTCAAGCGCTACGATCCGGCGATGCTGAAGAAGCCCCGCTTGGTGGTCGCCAACAAGATGGACGTGCCGGAATCCGCCGGCCACCTCGCCAAGTTCAAACGCAAGTACAAGACAGCCGAGGTGATGGAGATTTCCTGCACCGCGGGCGACGGGCTGGAGGAGCTCAAGAAAGAATTGTTAAAACGGGTTGACCGATTTGCGCGCGGTTGAAAACGAGACGCTTGGGACCTTCGTCCTAACGCTTGTTTTTCAACCCATGTCCAAAGAGCTCCGCTCCCTCTTAATGCGCGCCAACCGTCTGCTCGGGGCGCAGTTGGTGGAGCACAATCTGGTCAAGATCGAGGACCTCGAGTCCGCGAGCGAGAAGTTCATCGAAATCGTCTCCAGCGGCCAACGCCGCCGCTGCTCGATTCTGGCCGTGCTGGCCTACGAGATGAAGGTGATCGGCGAGGACGCCCTCCTGCACCATCAGGTGGAGACCGACGGGCTCGGTTTGGTCGATCTGCGCGATTACGAGATCCCCGACGAGATTCGAAAGGCTACCGATCAGGCGGCGTGCTGGGCGACCTGGTCCGTGCCGTTTGATCGCGAGGAGGAGTTCACTTTCGTGGCGACCGCCTACTACCTGAGTCCCGCCGTACGGGCCCATTGGGAGAAAGAGATGGGCGGTCGGGTGCTCTGGTTCGGCACCTCCCTCGAAGCCATCGCGGACTACCTGGAGCACCTCGCGTCCCAGACGTCCGTCACTCAAACCTCACCTGGCCTGGCGACAGCCGCCCAATAAACGATGTCGCTCGGAAAAATTCAGCTCCAGATCGTCTCGAAGCTGGTCGAAATGGGCCGGCTGGACT
>JBEIHL010000544.1:0-3566 GCA_040381375.1 Opitutaceae bacterium | reverse complement strand
CCGCTTGCCGCGGTAGATGTTTCCCTTGCCGAAAAGGTCGACGAACACCGTCAGCACCGCCCGCGAGTAATGCGGGTCCATGGTGAACTGCGTGCGATCCCAATCGCACGACGCGCCGAGCCGGCGCAACTGCTCGAGGATGGTGCCGCCCTTCTCGTGCCGCCATTCCCAGACCCGCTCGAGGAACTTCTCCCGGCCGAAGTCATGCCGGGTCTTCTTCTGCTTCCGCAACTCCCGCTCCACCACGGTCTGCGTGGCGATCCCGGCGTGGTCGGTGCCGGGGATCCAAAGCGCCGAAAAACCCTCGAGCCGGGCGCGCCGGATCAGGATGTCCTGGATCGCGTTGTTGAGCACGTGGCCCATCGTGAGCACGCCGGTGACATTCGGCGGCGGGATGACGATCGTGTAGGGCTCAACCGACGCGTCGGTCGGGACCTTGCCCGCGAAAGCCCCGGCGGCTAGCCAGTCGGCATACCACTTCTTTTCGACGTCACGCGGTTCGTAGCTCTTGGAGATCTCGGCCATGGGTGCAGTGCAGAATTGAACCGCCAAGGAAACGGGTCGCCCGGGCGTGAAGCAAGTGGTTAGTTCCCCCGCTCCGCCGCTTGGCAAAAGGCATGCGCTTTGAGCGTTGAAAACTCGACGTTCCGAGCCCGATGTTGCTCTTTTGCACCTTCCGCCATGCCCGCCAACATCGCCCAACGCGCCCGTGAACGCCTCTCGTTCTCCGGCGTCGTGCCCGTTGCCCAGCGCCTGGCTGCTTGCAAGGAGTTCCTGCGCACCGAAATGGCCGGACTGCGTTCGCGGCACCAGGCCGGATCGCCGGGCCTCGTCATCTGCGGCGAGCGGGCCCGCATCATCGATGCGCTCCTGACGCACCTCTTCGACTACGCCGTGCGCTCCTACCAGGAACGCGCGCCGCTGCCCGCCCCGGTTTCGATTGTCGCCCTCGGAGGCTATGGGCGCGGCGAGCTCTCCCCGTGGAGCGACGTCGACATCATGTTCCTGTTTCCCACCAAGACAAAGCCCGCCGAGGCGAAACCCCTGCAGGAACACCTGACCAACGAGATCCTCTATCTCCTCTGGGATTGCGGGCTGAAAGTCGGCCACTCCACGCGTACGATCGACGATGCGTTCATCGAGGCGCGGCGCGAAATCCAAACCAAGACGGCGCTGCTCGAGGCGCGGCTCGTCGCCGGCTCCGAGAAGCTGTACGACACTTTTTCCCAGGCCTATCGCAGCTACTACGCGAGCGAGAATCCCAAGGACTACATCGCCGCCCGACTCGACGATCAGGCGAACCGGCGGTCGAAGTACGGCAACACCGTCTTCAACCAGGAACCCGACATCAAAAACGGCGTCGGCGGCCTGCGCGACTACCAGAACGCCGTCTGGATGGCCCGGGTTAAGCTCGACATCACATCGATCGACGAGCTCGCGGCCCAGAGTTACCTGCGGGCCGACGACTTGGCCTCGTTCCGCCGGGCCTACGATTTCCTCCTGCGCGTGCGCAACGAGCTCCACTTCATGAGTGCGCGGGCGACCGACGTCATGAGCCTCGATCTGCAGCCGCGCATCGCGGAGAACCTCGGCTACACCGAGCCGGAAATGCTGCCGCGGGTGGAGCATTTCATGCAGGACTACTACCGCGCGGCGCAGTCCATTTACCGCGTCTCGAAGCTGGTCGAGGACCGGCTCGCGCTCAGCATCGGCCGCAATGGCCACGGTGACAAACGCTCCTTCCGCGAATCGCTCCTCGCCTCGCGTTTCACGAAGTCGAAGCGGATCGACGGGTTCGTCCTGCGCGGGCGGGAGCTGGCGGCGGAAAAGCACGATGTCTTTCGCGACGATCCGGTCCGCCTGATTCGCGTCTTCCGGCACCTGCAGACCCTCGAGGCCGGGCTGGATTTTCATCTGGCGGAGTTGATCCGAACCTCGCTGCCTTTGCTCACCCGCGAAGTCGCGCACTCGGCTGACGCCAGCGTGAGCTTCCGCGCCATTTTGTCCGAGGCCGGCGCCGTGCATCCGGTGCTTTCAAAAATGCATGAACTCGGGGTGCTCGGCCGGTTCATTCCGGAGTTCGACGGGCTGACCTGCCTGGTGCAGCACGAGTATTATCATCGCTACACGGCGGACGTGCACACGCTGAACGCGATCCGCGAGCTCGATCGCATCTACACCGAGGCCGAGCCGATCACGTTGAAGTACCGCGCCGCCCTGCACGAAACCACGGATGCGTCGTTGCTTTACCTCACTTTGCTGCTTCACGACATCGGCAAATCCGAGGGCATCCGCGGGCATGCCGAGAGCGGGGTCCGGCTGTCGGCTCCCCTGCTCGAACGCTTCGGCGTCGTGCCGGCGGATCGCGAGCTGATCCTGTTCGTCATCAAAAATCATTTGGTGATGGCACGATTCTGGCAGAAGCGTGATGTCGATGATCCCAATACGGCCACTGCGTTTGCGGAAATCGCAGGCAGTGCCGAACGCCTGCGACACTTGTATGTCCACACCTTCTGCGATGCTCGCGCAACCGCGGCGGACCTGTGGAACAGTTACAAGGATACGTTGCACACCAACCTCTACCGCGCCACTTTTGAACGGCTGAAACACGGCGCCGCCGTCGATGCCGGCCTGCAGGAAAAGAAAACAATGACCCAACAGGAGCTCATCGCCAAAAAAATCCCCGGCATCAGCGCTGATGAAATCAACGCCCACTTCGGGCTGCTGCCCGATCGCTATTTCATCCACACGGACGCCGACGAGATCGCCCTGCACATCCAGATGGTGAACCGGCTGCTGAAGTCGATCACCACGGCCGATTCCGTCGGTTCCCTCCGCCCGGTGATCGAGTGGAAGGACGACATCAACCGTTCCCTCACGGTCGTGAACGTCGTCACCTGGGACCGCGCCGGTCTCTTCTACAAGCTCGCCGGCGCGTTCAGCGTCGCCGGCCTGAGCATTCTCGGTTCCAAGGTCATTTCGCGCACCGACCACATCGCGATCGACACGTTCTACGTCGTGGAACCCGGCCGCGGTCCCGTGCAGAGCGCCAGTGCGCAGGAGAAGTTCGCCCGCACGATCGAGGAGGCGCTGATCGCGAATCGCGATCTGCTCCCCGACATCATGGCGCAGGCCAAGAAAATCGCCGCCACCCGCTATCTCTCGACCTCGACCGGCGAGGCCCTGCAGAGCTCGTTTCCTCCGACCGTCGACGTGTACCACGAGCTCTCGATGGAGCGCACGATCGTGGAGATCCAGGCCCGCGACCAGATCGGCCTGCTCTACCGCCTCGCGAAAACGATCTCCGACCACAGCTTCGACATCACGTTTGCCCGGATCGGAACCGAGCGCGGCGTGGCCATCGACACTTTCTACATCGTCGGCGCCAATCATGAACCGGTCGAGACGCCCGAAAGGCTCCACGGTCTCCGCGACGCGCTGAACGAAGTCATTTCTCCGCCGGTGGTGGCTGCACCCGCCGCGCCCGCCGCCAAGTAGCGGTCGTTCGTCACGGTCCCTCCTAGTTCGGCGCCCCCCCCTGGGAGCGCCGGGCTCTAGTCCGGCCT
>JBEIHL010000543.1:0-3568 GCA_040381375.1 Opitutaceae bacterium | reverse complement strand
TGGCCATGACGACGGCAGACTTCGACGCGGCGGCGGCCGATCGGGTCGCGGTGACGGTGGCGGCGCGGTTCGGCGACCGGCCGCAGATCCTGCACCTGGAAACGGCCGATGGGGCCCGGATTTTATGACGGCTCCGTCTCGTGCCCTGCTGGAAATCGCGCGCCGCCACCTCTGCGCCTTGCAGGTGCACATTCGCGACACGATCATCGCCGCGCGGCAGCGGCACGCGCGTCAGTTCGCGCGGGTGGCGGGAGTCACCGCCGCGGATACGATCTACCACATCGACCGACTCAGCGAGGAGGCGATCCTCGGCTGGTTCGACGCCCACTGGCCACGGACGCTGCCGGTCGAGTTGGTGATGGAGGGGCTCGAGGGTGAGCCGGTGACGTTTCCGCGCGGGACGCCGGTGTCGCGCACGAAATGGAAGTGCATCCTCGACCCGATCGACGGCACCCGCGGGGTGATGTATGACAAACGTTCCGCGTTCATCCTCGCTGGCCTCGCGCCCCAGCGCGGCGCGCGCACGCAGTTGAGCGATATCCTGGTCGCGGTGATGACGGAGCTACCCTGCTCGAAACAGGATCGCGCGGATCAGTTGAGCGCGGTGCGCGGCGGCGGCGTGCGGGCCGCGACGCATGACATGGTGCGCGGCACGCGCCGCCGGTGGACGCCCCGGCCTTCGCGCGCGGATGGCTTCGAGCACGGCTTTGCGTCGTGGGCGCGTTTTTTTCCCGAGGGCAAGGCCTTGCTCGCGACGATCGAGGAGGCGCTGTGGCGCGAACTCGGGCTGCTTGGAAAGGACGGCGGCCAGCTCGTGTTCGACGACCAGTACATCTGCACCGGCGGCCAGCTCTTCGAACTCATCGCGGGCCACGACCGGATGCTCGGCGACCTGCGGCCGCTGGCGTATGCAAAACTGGGATACTCGAGCGCCTCGCTCTGCTGTCACCCCTACGACATCTGCACCGCGCTGATCGCGCAGGAGGCCGGTTGCCTCATCGAAGCGCCCGCCGGCGGTCCGCTGCGGGTGCCGCTGGATACGACGACGCCGGTTGCCTGGATGGGATATGCCAACCCCGTCCTCGCCCGCCGCGTGAGGCCCGTGCTGCGGCGGTTACTGGCGGCGCATTTTTAAGACGGATCAAGGCAGGGAGAAACCACGAAACACACGAAACACACAAAAAACCGGCCGAGGAGCTGTGGTTTCGCGGATGGTACGGACGATTCGCCGCTCACCCGAGCTTCGTTCACGGCTGATCTTCCTTTCGTGTAATTCGTGTGTTTCGTGGTCCTCCTCAGAACATCACGCTGACCTCAAGGAACCACGCCATCACCGCTTCGCGGAAAACGAGGAAGTAGAGTGCCGCCGCGATTGCGAGCATCGGGCCGAAGGGCACGTGGGCGCCGAAGCCCAGCGGCGCGGCCTGGCCCTCCGGGGTCTCCGACGGCGGAGCGAGCGCGGCACGGCGTCCGGTGGCCTTTTCCCAGAGCCACGAAACGATGAACCAAACCGTGCCGACGACCGCCCCGCCGAACACGGTGAACACCGCGCCCTGCCAGCCGCAGAACGCGCCGATCGCGCCGACGAACGTCACGTCGCCGAACCCCATCGCCTCCTTGCGCAGCAGCGTTTCGGCGGTCAACGCGATCCACAGCACCACGCCAGAGCCGATGAGCAGCCCCTGCAGCGCCGTCACGCCGCTGCGCATGCTGTCGACGATGAAGAGATCGCTCTGCTGGCCGTGCAACGCGGGCACCAGGCCCGACAGCACCACGCCGACCGCCCCGAGCCCGATCGTGAAGACGTCCGGGATGATCATGTGGTCGAGGTCGATGAAGGTCGCCGCGACCAGGCAGCTGAGAAACAGACAGCCGCAGAGCGCGACCGCCGGCGGAAACCGCAGCCAGCACGCGGTGAACAGGAGTGCGGTCAGCAGCTCGACGAACGGATATCGGAACGAGAACGTGCGTCCGCAACACCGGGCGCGCCCGCGCAGGAAAAGCCACGATAGGATGGGAATGTTATCGTACCACTTGATGGGTTGGCCGCAGCCGCAGTGAGAGCCGGGCGTCACGACCGACTGCTCCTTCGGCAGCCGGTAGATCACGACGTTCAGAAAGCTGCCGACGCACGCGCCGAAAACGAAAAGGGCCAGCGGAAAGAACCACGGGAACGCGGCGGAGAACTCGGCGTAGTCGAAATCCATCCGGCGCGGTATGAACCCGGGGAGGCCAAAGCTCACGAAGAAAGTGTGCCGTGTCTCCCGGGGCGGGCGTGGTTTACGAACTATTGCCGACCCATCGCCGCGCGCGCCGCCGCGGCCATGGCGGGGGCGGTGCGCCCGGCGGGGACACCGCTCCAGATCTCGAGCGCCTTGGCGCCCTGATGCACGAGCATGCTGAGTCCGTTGGCGAACGGGAGTCCGGCGGCCGCAGCCGCGCGCAGCAGCGGAGTCTGGGCCGGGTTGTAGATCATGTCGTACACCGCGGCCGGGCGGGGCAGGGTGGCAAGGTCGATCGGCAGCGGATCGGAGTCGCGCAGCCCGGCGCTGGTGGCGTTGATGACGAT
Source organism: Opitutaceae bacterium (assembly GCA_040381375.1). GTDB lineage: Bacteria > Verrucomicrobiota > Verrucomicrobiia > Opitutales > Opitutaceae > ER46. Next base: position 999 of record JBEIHL010000543.1, on the reverse strand, counting down.
GGCGCCCGCGGGCAGATCGGACGGTGGCGCCGCGGGTGAGAAGCCGCGCAACGGAATCGTGCCCGCGACGGGCCGAAGCGTTTCCAGGAGCGTCGCGAGATTCTCCGGGGTGCGATTGGCAATGGCCAGCGAAGCGCAGCCGCGCTGCAGGCATTCGACCGCCGCGCCCCGGGCCGCTCCGCCCGCGCCCAGCAGGATCACGTCGGCTCCCGCGAGCTCACGCGCGAGGGTTTCGCGCACCGCACTGGCGAGCCCGTAACCGTCGGTATTGAAACCTTCCCAGCCGCTTTCGCTCCAGCGCAACGTGTTCACCGCGCCGACGGGCCGTGCCGCCGGGTCGACAAACGCCACCCGGCCGAACGCGATGATCTTGTGCGGCACGGTGAGGTTCACCCCGCGAAACCGTTTCGCGTGCAACTGGACGAGCGCCTGCGGCAAGTCGTCGGGATGAATGTCGAAGCGGAAATACTCCCAATCGGAAAACCGGGCGTCCGTTCGCGCGAGCTCAGCGAGCGCCGCGTTGTGCATCGGCGGGCTGATCGAATGCTTGATCGGATGACCGAGCACCGCGAGCGACGTGCCGGGGCGCGACCAAGCCGCGAGATCGGAGAGTTCGAGGACCGGTGCGGCGGCGGAGGACAAAAGCGATGGGCCCGCGGTTCAGCCGGCGGCGTGCTTCGTGTACGTGGTCTCGAACTCCTCGACGAAGCGGGCAAACAGCCGGGCCCGCTCCGGGTCACCGGCGGCGGAGTAGTGATTCACGAGATTGCGGCAGCAACGGCAGAGCACTTCGCGAACGGGAGTCGGGGCGAGGTCGCTCGGCTTCGGCGTGACATTGTTGGCCCGCAGCAGCTCGAAGATTTCATCGGCATCGCGAAAGAGACCGCGGTCGAACGGATCGATGAAGAACGGCAGATCGTCGCTGAAGCAGCCGACGATGAAATGCCCCGGCAATCCGACTGGATCGAGCTCGATCCCGAGCCGTCCGGCGACGAGCAG
>JBEIHL010000542.1:0-3571 GCA_040381375.1 Opitutaceae bacterium | reverse complement strand
CCTCCGCGCACTCCTGTAGAGAGGATCGAGGCATTGCTTCATTTCGGAATAGCAAAATCCTGATCAAGCCGGTTCACAGGAGGTCGCGGAGGACGCAGAGGTCTGACGCAGAGTTTGAGCCAGCCCGGGCGCCGCTCCCTCGGGCAACGTCAATCAGCTTTCGCGGCTGGCCGCCTGTCTCACGGTCCAACGGAAGACCAGCCAGCCACAGACGAAATTCAGTCCGACGATTCCGGCCAGCATCGTGACGACCAAGATCAAGGTCGGCGTGGGCGGCAGGCCAGCCAGGTTGGGCCACACTGCGATGGCGGACGTCACCGCGCCGATCAGGATGCCCCAGATCACCAAACGGCCGAATTCGGCAAATACCATCCGCCCGAGCACCCGCCGCGGAATGCCGATCGCCGTCATCACCGCGAACTCACCCCGCCGCTCACGCAAGTTGCGCGCCACGACAATGGCCAATCCCAGGCTGCCCAACACCACGCCCAGGGTGCCGAGTACGTTGAAAATGGCGATGTAGGTGTTCTCGATCTGGTGAAACGCGCTGAGCACGTCGCGAGTGAGGTCGACGCGCGCGCCCACATCCGCGCCAGCCGCCTCGAGCCGACGCCGCAAGTCCGGGAGATCCTCCTTGGTTTTCGCGTCGACCAAGAAGAGCGAGAAACCCGGATGTGACGGAAATTTCTTCAAGAAGGCGGTCTCGTCGATGATGAGATATCCTTGGAAAAGAGAATCGGGCAACGTCCCAACAATCCGCACCCCAAACTCGCGCCCAACCTCGTCTGCATACGTAAGCACATCGCCGATTTTCCGCTTCAACGCCCACAACAACGTCGTTTCGTCGACCAACGCCGGAATCAACCCGTCGGGCGCCGGCACCTGCAGACTCCCCCAGCCCGACTCGGCCGCCGGCCCCTTCAGCCGGAACGCGCCACGTGATCCAAGCCGGGCGCTGTCGACCGCGAGCAGCCGGGGCTGCGACGTGGAGTTCAAGTTGAAGCAGTTCGCGTTGTCTCCCACGCCGGCCCGCATCGGCACGATTTCTCTGAGCGCCGCGGCTTGGCCGGCGAAGAGTTCGAAACCCTGGGTCAGCCCATCGCGCGCCGGGTTCTGCGGCGCGGTCGTCTCGATCCAGAAAGTGAAACCGCCGGTGCCGCTGCCGCGCTCGAGCCAGTCCGCGCCAACCTGCTTGCGGAACGATGCGACGGAAAGCACCATGAAGACCGCAGTCGCAATCAGCCCGACCACCGTGAGGCTGCGCGACTGCCGCGAACGCAGGTTCAGGACGCCGAGATGGGCGGCGTCGAGCGGCGTATCCTCCCGCCGGGTTACCACGATCGCGAGTCGGCGACGGCAAAAGGCGAGCCCCGCGACCAGCAGCGCAAATCCCGCGAGATAAAAAGCCGCCTGCGGGGGCAATCCTCGACCAGAAGCCGCCACGGCTCCGCCCGCTGCGACCAGCCCGGCCACCACGACGATGAGCGAAGTTTTGCCCGGCCCCGTGACGACCGCATCCTCGGCGTGCGCGGTGAGCCGCACCGACAACGTTCGCCGCGCCAGCCGCCGAATCGCCAGCCAGATGCCCGTCAGTGACAGGCCGAGGAACGCCACCACGCCGATCCCGAGACTGATGGGCTGGGCTGCGAAGACGAACGTAGCTCCGGCACCCTGTCCCGCCCAGATCGAATCGAGGAAACGCAGAATCCCGCGCGTGTAGCCCGTCGCGAGGACAAGACCTCCGATACAGCCGAGCCCCAGAATCACCGCGGCCTCCGCCAGTCGCCAGCGCAGGACCTTGCCGCCCGGCACGCCGACCGCGCCGAGCAGCGCGTCTTCCGTGCCGCGCTGTAGCAGGCTCAGTTGAAACAGCATCGCGACCAGGCCGAGCGCGGCGAGGATGAGGAAGAAACTCATGCCGACGAAGAGGCCGCCGAAATCGACCGGCGATTGCGCGGCAGACTGCGCCCCGGCGCGCAGGTTGCGCACGAGCACCTGGTTCAACTCCGGACGGAGGCCGGCGAGAATCCGACCCGCAATCTCCGCTTCCAGGTTGCGCGGCACCGCGAGGCGCAGTGCGGTGGCCGAACCCCAGCGGGACGACCAGAGCTCGCGGCCCGCGGCAAGCGGCAGAAACGCCTTGGGCGTGCCCCGATGATCGTCCCAGTAGCGCTCATCCTGGTCCCGCACGCGCTCGAGCTTCAGCGGCAGGCCCGGATCCCAGTCGCTCTGATTTTGGGTGTCACTGATGCCCGGAAAATCCGGCATCCAGGCCGGATCCGCCGCGAGGCCCTCGAGTGGCACGATGCCACGGATGCGGAACGCCGCCGTCTGCTCGACCAGTGCGTCGCCCTCGCCAGCTTGAAAGTAGGTCAGCTTCACTTCATCGCCGACCCGCGCCTTCAGATCCCCTGCCATCCAGTCGTTGAGCACGATCTCGCGCGGCCCCAGGTCCGCCGGCAGAAAAGGCGCGGCGACGGCGGTCGTGGCGGCCGCGATGGAGTACGGGGTGGAGCGTTCGCCGACCTTGAATTCATTGACCAGATACGAGACGACCGGCTGCGCATTGGGCAGGATCTGCATCACGGCGCGATCCAGTTCCGGATCGATGAACACGCGGTCGGAAACGAGATCGTAGGCAGACGCCTTCTCCCGCCAGGTCAGTGCGAGTCCGTAGTCGGCCAACTGCATCGAACGCCGCAAGCCCGCCTCGAGTGCTTCGCCCCGGTCGGCGGCATCGACGAGCAGAACATTCGCCCGCGCGGGCCGCGTCAGCGCTTCCTGCAGCAATTTGATCGGCAGGAACACCGTCGCCGGCGGGACCTGGGTCGTCTCGAGCGTGAAGCGGCCAAACGAACCGTCGCCTACGATCGCCGCCACGCGGCAGCGCAGGTTTTGCAGGGCCGACTCAGCGCCGGCGACGGGGGCGTTGCCCGCCACGATGCCGGGCTTATGCAACCGGACCACGAGGGTGTCGCCCAATTTGATTTGGAGCCGGCGCGCGAGCGTATCGTTGACGGCGATCGAAGCGGTGGAGGCATCGAGCGGCACGGTGGTCGCCTCGGGCGCGAACGCCCAAAAACGATCCGTGACCCCCACGAGCTGCACTTGGCCGGCAGCCGAGCGATTCTCCGTGTGCGTCGCGGTGCCGCGCAGATAAAGCAGCGGCGCGGCCCGGACGCCAGCAGCGGCGGCGAGATCATCGGCGAGGCCCTCGCGAAAGAAGCGATCGCCCGCCGTGACGAGATGGGTGGTGCGACCGATGCGTTTCTCGCCGATCAGGCGCAGCGACGCCGCCACGGAATCACCGGCGAACAAGGCCCCGAGCAGCACGGTGGCGCCGAGGATGGCGCCGGCCAGCACACCCGCGTAGGCGAACCGGTAGTGCAGGACGCTGCGGAGGACGTAGCGGAGAAAACTCATGCGCGGTCAGGCGACGAGCCGGCCACCGTCGAGCCGGTAGGTGCGCTGCATGCGTCGCGCGAGCCCAGGATTGTGGGTGACGACGATCAGCGCGACGTGGGCGCCTTGGTTGGTCCGCAGCAGGAGTTCGGCGATCCGCTCGCCGGTG
>JBEIHL010000541.1:0-3575 GCA_040381375.1 Opitutaceae bacterium | reverse complement strand
CGACGCACCCAGCGAGAAAGAATCTTCGGCGATTGCAGTTCGGATTATACAGAGAGTCCGAAGATCATCAGTGGTTGGTATTAGCTCTGCGTATCGAGTCCTCTTCTATCCCATGCTCACCGACGCCACCCGCCAGCGCGATTTCCCCGCCCTCGCGGGCACGACCTATCTCAACACCGCGGCCGAGAGTATTCCGCCGCTTTGCGTCGGAGTCGCCCTCCAGCGCTACTTCGAGGACAAGACGCGCGGCATGCGCGGGCGCGACGCGCACTTCGGCACCGTCGAGGCGTGCCGCGAGGTCAGCGCCCGGTTCCTCGGGCTGCAACCGGCCGAGGTCGCGTTCTGCTCCTGCAGTTCGGAAGCCTACAACCTGCTCGCCTCCGCGCTCGCACTCGGTCCGACGGATGAGGTCGTCGTCAGCGACCTGGATTTTCCCGCCGGTGCGACGCCGTGGCTGCGGGCGCATCCGGCGCCGGTCATGCGGCGGTGGAATGCGGTCGACGGAGCGTTGCGAGTCGACGACCTGGTTCCGCTGCTGGGCGAAAGGACCAAGCTGGTCCAGGTCTCGCTCGTCAGTTTCTACAACGGCCACCGGATCGATTGGGCTCCCTTCGAGCGGGCGGTGCGCCGCCTGGCTCCGCATGCGCTCATCTCGGTCGACGTCACGCAGGCGCTCGGCCGGGTGGAGCTGGATTGCGCGGGCGCGGATATCCAGATCTCAAGTACGCACAAGTGGACGCTCGGGGTCCATGGCGGCTGCATCATCGGCGTGCCGGCGGCCGGGGCCGAGCGACTCACCACCCGCGCCGGAGGTTGGCTGCACCTCGAGAACGCGTTCGCCGCCGACCGCTTCGACCGCGCAGTGTCACGGACGGGCGCGGCGAGTTTTTCCGTCGGCATGCCGAGCTTCGGCGCGCTCTACGCCCTCAACGCGTCGCTCCGTTACCTCGAGTCAATCGGCATCGCGCCCATCGCCGCGCAGGCCGACCCCCTGGCTGCCCACGTCGATGCCGGACTGCGCCAACTGGGGTTCAAGCCGTTGTGTTCGTGGGAGCCGGAAAATCCGACCGGGATCGTCGCCTTCCGGCACGAACGCAGCGTGGAGATCCACGCCGCGCTCGAGCGCGAGGAAATCCAGGTGATGCACAATGCCGGTCGGCTGCGAGTCGCGGTGCACGGCTACAACACGCGCGACGATGTCGAGCGTCTGCTGCGCGTGCTGGCGGGCCTGGTGTGATGCCAACGTTCCGGCCCGACGAGACATGAGCGGAAAGATTCATCGCGAAAACGCGGAAGGACGGAAGCGCGGAGGCAAAAGCCGGGCCATGACTCCACGCGACTGGCTTCCGTGTCTCCGCCTCTCCGCGCTTCCGCGATGGGTCTTCTTCGACGCCGAGTCAGACTTTGACTTCCGTCGTCAAACTTTGGCCAGTCACGGCTTCTAGAACAGGTACACCTTCTCCGCCGTCTTCCGCAGCATCCACGCCTTGTCGTCGGCGCTGAGGAAATCGAGACGGTCGCGGATGAGGGCAATCGAAGCGGCGTAGGTGTGGCCGTTCTGCACCTGGAACGGACAGTCGCTCGCCCACATGAGCCGGGAAGCCCCGAAGGCGTCGCGCAACTGGCGGATCATCGGACCGAGATCGGTGTAAGGTGCCTGCTTGGCGCCGAGCGCGTAGAAGGCAGAAGTCTTTACGTGGACGTGCTGAAACTTCGCCAATCCGCAGAGCTGGTCGAGATCGCGGTCGTTCACCGGTCCCTTCGCGCCGATGCGCGCGCAGTGGTCAATCACGATGCGGGTGCGGGGAAACCGTTCACACATCCGGCGGATTGCAGGCAGCGCTTCCGGATGCGCGAGCGGACAGATCGCGAGTCCGGTGTCGGTCGCGTGTTTCCACAGCGTCTGCATGCTCGCGGAATCCATCCACGCTTCGGCGCGGGCCTGATCCGCATAGAGTCGAATCCCGGTCACGCCCGCGCGCGCCAGGTCGAGCAGGGTTTCGTTCAGCCGCGGCGCGTTTTCGTCGACCACCGCCACGCCACGGAACACCCCCGGGTGCGCCGCGATCGCGTCGAGCATGTACCGGTTGTCGTACTGGTAAAAGCTCATCTGGATCAGCACGACGCGGGTCACACCTTCCGGCCGGCACTGCCCGAACAGTTCTTCCGGCGTGAAACTCCGGGGCTCGGGCGCCTGCTTCGTCGCGAACGCCGCGGCCCGCGGGTAGCGCTGTGTGTCGGGCGTCCAGACGTGGGAATGCGCATCGATGAACGCGCGCGGGTCCGCGCCGGCGGCCGGCAGCGGGAGTTGGCTCGTGACGACGGCCGCCGCGGTCGTGCGCAGGAAATCGCGGCGGGACGAGCGGGGAGTGAAGTTCATGACGGTAGTCAGCGGAAGCGCAGGATGAAATCGCGATAGAATCCGACGGCCGCCTCGACCTCCGCGAGGTCGACGAACTCCACCGCCGCGTGGGCGTGGTCGATCGAGCCCGGGCCGAACACGATGCTGGGCACGCCCTGGCGCGACAGCTTGCTCGCGTCGCTGCCATAGGGCACGCCGCAGAGCCGGCCGTCGAGGCCGCGCTCGCTCAGGACCGCGCTTGCGAGCTGCGCGACCGCGGAGTCGGCGGGTGTGAACAACGCCTCGTCGGTCAACATCGGCGGCTCCATCTCGGCGCGCAGGGTGGGGTGCTGCACCTGGAGCCCGTCGAGCAGCCGGCGGTAATGCGCCAGCACGGCGTCGGTCGACTCCCCGGGCAGCAGCCGGCGGTCGATCTCGATCACGCAGTCATCGGGCACGAAATTCACCTGCACCCCGCCGCGAATGACGCCGACGTTGCACGTCGCCGGGCCCAGCAGCGGATGCGATTGGGCCGCGAGGCGCTCGTGATCCTGCTCGAGGGCGAGGACGATGCGGGCCATGTGGGCAATCGCGTTGACGCCGAGGTGGGGTTTGCCGCTGTGCGCGGCCTTGCCCCGCACGCGTATCCGCCAACGCAGGACGCCCTTGCTCGCGATCACGGCCCGCAGGCTGGTCGGCTCCGCCACGATCGCGGCGTGGGCGGTGAGGCCCTCGCAGAGCTTGACCACGCCGCGATAGGAGAACTCCTCGTCGACCACGGCCGCGAGCCAGACGTCGCAGGGGGGCGTGAGGCCGTCCGCCTGGACTGACGCCACCGCGTGCATCATCGCCGCCAGCCCGCCCTTGGTGTCGCACGCCCCGCGGCCGTAGAGCCGGCCGGCCTCGATGCGCGGTTCGAACGGCGGGATGGTCATCCCTTGGACCGACACCGTGTCGGTATGGGCTTCGAGAATCACCCGCCGGGTTGGATCCTGGCCCGGCAAGCGGGCGATCACGTTCGGGCGCCCCGGCCACACGGAATCCGTGCGAACCTCGATCCCGCGCTCGACAAAAAAACGGTGTACCCACGCGGCGATTTCCGTTTCGCCCGGCCCGCCTTCGTACGCGGAGTTTACGCTGTTGATGCGAACCAGCTCGGCGAGCGTGGCGGCGACGGGTGAGAGTGACATGCGCTGGATCGTTGTTGGAGGCGGGGTGCCCTCACCCCGCGAGG
>JBEIHL010000540.1:0-3581 GCA_040381375.1 Opitutaceae bacterium | reverse complement strand
CGCGAGACCCCGGCCCTGTCCGCCTACGATCACTTCGCGACGATGGTCTTCGCCCAGCTGACGTACCGCGAGAGCCTGCGCGACATCGATGTCGGAGCCCTTTTCGTAGAGGCAGAGCACGGTGCCGTCGGGCAGCACGGCGAGGTCGGAGTACGCGCTCGGGCCCGCATCGAGGGTCTTGTTTACCGGCAGGTCTTGCCGTCGTCGCGGCTGAGCTTGATCGAGAGGTTCTCGCGCTTGCCCCGGCCGGCGGGGATTTCCTTGCCGGCGGCATCGCCCCGCGGGGTGGGCACACAAGGCCACCGCCAGCTGGACGTCGTCCCTTCATAGCCGGATTGATCGTTTCGCCGTGCGGCGAGACGAAACATACTACGGCCAGAGCCGGTCCGCACCGCGCCGTCGGCATGATCGGCGGATCTCGCTGCCGTTCGGTTGGCGAAGCGGGGCTCCCCTACTCCCGATTCCCGGTCGCCCGATTGACCAACAGCCGGAGTCTTGCGTTCGAGGAAACAATCCGCCGCGCCAGCACATCTTCCTCGGTGAATCGGGCCAGCAGGACCTCGCGGTCGCTCTCGCGATTGTGATCGTAGATGACATACAGCACGCCGTCCGGACCCTGATCGCCGTCGGGGTACGAGACCACCAGGCGATCATCGAGCAGGAGGCCGCCCTTCCAGGTCGCTCCGTCATCCTCGGACAAGTATGCCGTAAGGTGTGAGCGCTGCCGCCAGGACGGCTGTACCGTCGCTGCCACCAACCAAGGCTGATCGAGAGGAGGATTATGTTTCACCAGCAGGAGGTTGCCCGAGGCGAGTCGGCGAATGAAGAAGCGCGACGGCGCGTTCGGAATCGGAGACGGCTGGCCCAGTGACCAGGAAACACCTCCATCGGTGGACACGCTCTCAGAGATGCCGGCGTTGGTGCGCGCCAGGATCCAGAGGGTGTGGTCGCGCCGCTCGATCACGTGGTGTTCGTCGTACCGCACATCGGGAATGCGCGCCGTGCCGAGGCGCACAATCGTCGCGCCCGCATCATCGCTCCGGTAGATGTGGGTGCCCGTCGCGTCCGGGTCCCAAGCCAGGTGCGGATTGGGAATGGGCGGCCGCCTGGGCCCCGGCATGCTGGCGCTTGGCTTGAGGGACCAGCGGGCGATGGGAAAAAGCCACTTACCTTCGCGGGTGGCGACCGGCTTGTTCATCATGATACCGTCTGCAATCCGGCGCGGCGCCGACCAGGTGGGCAGAGGTTCGTCGGCGTTGTGGCTCGTCACGGCCCAGACGCCGGCGCGTCCATCCCACTGGCCGTAGGTCTGGGAATAGAACCACCACAAAACGCCACCCGGAGCCCGCCACACGACGGCGTCGTAGGCGCGAACCGGCGACTCGGGATCGATGACGAACACCGGCTTCGACCACGTGAGGCCGCCGTCACCGCTCGTCGCGAGCAGCACATAGTTCTCCGGCCCTTCGCCGGCACCGCCGGAGTACCAGGTGGCCCAGAGGCGCCCGCCCTCGCTGATCGCAACTCCGGGGATTCCCTGAAACAGGCGCTGATCGTCACCGTACCGGCTGGAATCGGCGCGCGTCACCGGGGTGGGCGCCAGCGCGGGGCTTTCCCGGCCAGCGGCGGACACGACCGCTACGAGAGCAAGGAGGAAGAGGATCGGCGGTGAATGGGCCATGAGGGTGGGAGCAAAGTGGGCGGGGGAAAATCGCCACGGGGTCCGGCCTCGGGGCGTCACCAAGGATGACGCCAAAACGCTCGCAACGGGTTATGGCCCGCCGCTAACGAGCGGAACGCAACAGGATCAAGATCGAGCCCGGACCGGAAGGGTCGGAAGTTGATGGGTTGCGGACGCGCTGGCTGACCACCTGATGCGTCGCCGTCAGGTGCCGGAGGAAATCATCCGGCACATCCGCCCGAAAGACGCCGCTGACCCGGAGTTCCGCGAGCGCTTCGTCGCGCAATTCCAGTTGGGCCCACGAGTGGAGGTTGAATTGTTCGATCGCATCGGCGAGTCGCGTATCCGCCAGCGCCACTCGAGGGGCCTGCCAGGCCAGAAGCTCCTGCGCCTGTTCCGGTCGGACCGCGACCAGACGCGCGTTGGCCAGATCCACCGCTTGCACGACCAACTGCTCACCGGCGGTCACCGGCCGGCCTGTCTGGGTGCCCCTTCTCAGTTCGGCGGTGCCCGCGAGCACGAGCAGCGTTACGGTTTCGCGGTCCCTCCTGACAGCAAACGTACCGGAGGTGGCCGCTACGTTCATGGATCCAACGGTCACTCTCACCTCACGCGATCCCGATGGCAGCGTGAAGCTGACCTCCCCGTGCCCCAGTTCGATGCCGCCCATGGGATCCACCCGCAATTCCGTCTGCGCGTTCATTTGCACAATGGAACCTGCGAGCAGCAGTCGCTGGTAACCGTATTCGGCAGTGGCAAAGACGGAGCCTCGCGACTCTGTCTGCCACGGAAGTTGCGTCACGGTCAGGATCACGGCCAGCGCTGCCGCGATGGCCCAAGGAAGCCACTGGGCCCGGTGGGGGCTCGGCTCGCGGGCACCGGCGATTGGGAGCAGCGCGCGAAACGCCGGATCATCACGGAAGGAGGCCAGTCCGCGGAGCCGGTCTACCGCCGCTTCCGCCCGCGCCACTGCGGCCGCCCGCTCCGGGTCGATCCGCCACCAGCGATCGAATGCGGCGGCGTCCTCGGCCGTCATCCCTTCCACCCGGCGCGCGACCCAGCGCGCCGCCTCGGCCTCTAGGGAATCCTCATGCGGACGGTCGCTATTCAATCCGGGTTCCATTCTCATGGCGAAAATGCGCTTGGCAGCGCTGCAGTCCTTTGGCGAGGTGCACCTTCACGGTTTCAGGGGAGATGTTCAGTTGGATCGCGATTTCCTTGTACGAAAGGCCTTCCAGGTAGCGCAGGAGGACGACCTCCCGGCAGCGCTCCGGCAGCGCGCGGACGGCCGCGAGCAGGATTTCCCGTTCCTGCCCGCGACTGGCGTGCTCGGCTGCGGATGGCTCATCATCGAAGACGCGCTCCGCTTCGAGACCGGTTAGTGGCACTGGCGGATTTCTAGATTCCCGGCGGTGGTGATCGTGGGCGAGATTGCGCACGATCTGGAACAGAAACGCCCGCGGATTGGCGATCGTTCCAAGTGTCCGCGCCCGCCAGATCCGCGCGTAAGCCTCCTGCATCAGATCGTCGACTTCGGTGATCGCCGGAAACCTCCGCCGCAGGAATCCGCGCACCTCGCCGTCATGCGTCTGAACCGCCTCGGCAAACCAGCGCGCCTCCTCCGAGAAGGCGGGTTGGGCAGCGGAGGGGTGAGGCAGATTCATCGCCGGTGGCGGACCAAGTTACCTCACCTCGGCCGCAGGCGTAGCGATAGCAATTATTGCAGGATAACCTATTTTCCCGGCGGCGACGTCACCATATCTGAAACGCATGACGTCCCACCCTGCTCTCCCTTTTACTGTGTTTGCGTTGGCTGGCGCGCTGGCCCTGGCTCCGCGGGAGAGACTGGGCGCGTCCGAAACACCCATGTCATCCGGGGGTCTCGCCGCGGAGTTCCGCT
>JBEIHL010000539.1:0-3590 GCA_040381375.1 Opitutaceae bacterium | reverse complement strand
GTACGCGATCAAGTACATCATGCGGCTGACGGGCCGGGTGGAAGAGTGAGGGCCAGAGTCCCGCCCTCGCTCCGACCAAAGATCACCCCGTGAAATCGTCCACGCTTCGGACCGTACTTTTCGTCCTCTTCGTGATGACGCTCGTCATCCTGCCCTTCGTGCTGCTCGGCGAGGAGTACGTGATGCCGCTGTTGCAGTCGCGGGAGCAGCAGACCGGGGCGCTGATCCTCGTCGCCGTGGCGCTCCTGGCCTGCGACTCGGTCGCGCCCGTCCCGGCGACGGTGGTCATCATGTACCTCGCGGCCAAGGCGGGCTGGCTGGCGGGGATTATCGGAGGGACGCTCGGCATGTGCCTGGGCGTACTCGCGGCGGCCTGGCTCGGCCGGACGGCGGTGGGTCGGCTGGCGCCGAAATTCATCCCCGACGCCGAGCTGAAACGGCTCAGCGGCGCCCTGCAGTCGAGGCTCGGGATCACGCTCGCGTGCCTGCGCAGCGTGCCGGTGCTGGCGGAGACCTCGATCATCGCGGCCGCGGCCATGGGCATCCCCGTGCGTCGGATCTTCCTGGTCACCATCCTGCCCAATTTTCTCGTGGCGACGATCTACTCGGTGGCCGCCGACGACTCGGCCACGACGGCCATCGTGACCTTCCTGGTGACGATGGTGGTGTCGTATGTGATCTGGCGCGTTTTCGGCCGCGCGGAATCCAAGCCGGCCCGCTGAGCCGACTGCGGCAGCCGCTCACTTCGCCGGCGCGAAGATCGTGGCCATGTCCTTCTTCGGATTCACGTGGCGGATTGCCGTGATCGCGCCGCGCTCGTCGAGGGTGAAGACCGTGAGCTGGTCGTCCTTGGCCGGGTAGCGGTCGAGAAAATCAGGGGCATCGGCCAGCAGGATCCGGTGCGGATACTTCTTCATCTTGGGCAGCGCAAACATCCGGCCGATGCCCGGCATGCCGTGAATGTTGGAAACGAAAATCGCCTGATGGGAATCGAGGAAGCTGGCGGGCTGCTTTTCGAAGAACGCGTTCGCGGCCTTGCCCGCGCCCATCTCGAAGGAAACGATCACGACCCGGACGCCGCGTTCGAAGGTGTAGCTCTTCTCGTGCTGATCCTTGGTCGTGAACGGTGCGAACACGTCGCCGATCCGGTAAAGCTCGGTTGTCGCGGCGGGCAGCGGGTACACGACGAAGGCGAACGCGACCAGAACCCAGGCGGGCAGGGAGAGCTTCATGCCGTCCAGCATGGCGGATTCGGTCGCGGCAACAACGTGAAAGGGTGGGGAGCGATTTGCGCGGTAGGATCGGCTTCACGCCGCGACCGAAAGATCGGTCTTACGTTTCGTCGCGGCGTGAAGCCGCTCCCACAGCCGGAGCCCACGCCGCGCATTTTGAGGTTCTCCTTCACCCGGCACTCGTGCTTCATCCCCGCACCCCTCTATGTCCAAACGTCTCGGCGTCGGCTTCATCGGCAGCGGATTCATCACCCGGTTTCATCTGCAATCGTGGCAAGCGGTGCGGGATGCCGACGTGCTCGGGATCTGGAGTCCCAATTCGGCGAACGCCGCCGCCACCGCCGCCTACGCCCGGGACCTCGGCATCGGCGCCACCCGCGCTTACAGTTCGATCACTGAGATGATCGCCGATCCCGCGATCGATGCGCTGTGGATCTGCGGGCCCAACCATCGGCGGGTGGAGAACCTCGAGGAAATCGTCGCGGCGCTCGAGTCCGGCAAAGGCCGGCTCCTCGGCATCGCCTGCGAGAAGCCGCTCGCGCGCAACGTCGCGGAGGCGAAGCGCTGCGTGGAGCTGATCCGTCGCGCGGGCGTGCTCCACGGCTATCTCGAGGATCAGGTCTTCGTGCCGTCGCTCATGAAGGGCCGCTCGCTGGCGTGGAAGCGCGGTGCCTCGATCGCGGGCCGGCCGTACCTCGCTCGCGCGGCCGAGGAACACAGCGGTCCGCACATGCCGTGGTTCTGGCAGGGCGAAAGTCAGGGCGGCGGCGTGCTCAACGACATGATGTGTCATAGCGTGGAGGTTGTGCGGTTCCTGCTCAGCGACCCGGACAAACCCCGCGGCGTGATCCGGCCGAAAAAGATCACCGGCCACATCCACAGTCTGAAATGGTCGCGCCCGGAGTACGTCCGGATGCTGAAGGAGACCATGGGGCCCGAGGTGGATTATTCGCGGCGGCCGTCGGAGGATTTTGCCCGGGCGACGATCGAGTACGAGGACGAGACCGGGCGGCCGCTGATCGGCGAGGTGACGACGTCGTGGAGTTTTGTCGGCGCCGGGCTGCGTTTGAGCACCGAGCTGCTTGGCCCGGAGTATTCCTTCGCCCACAACTCGCTCACGACCGGCAGCCAGTTGTTCCTCAGCCGCCGGGTCACCGGCAAGGCTGGCGAGGATCTCGTCGAGAAACAGAACGCCGAGCAGGGCCTGATGCCGATCGTCGGCAACGAGGCGGCGGAGTACGGCTACGAGGCCGAGAACCGGTACTTCGTGCGCTGCTTCCTCGACGGCACGCGGCCGGAGCTGACGTTCGATGAAGGCCTCGAGGTCGTCGAGATCCTGATGACCGCCTACATGAGCGCCGAACAGGGCCGCACGCTGGAGTTCCGTCCGCCCGGACTGGATACGTTCGTGCCGGCGGTCGCCCAAGGCACCTGGAAACCCTGATAGGACGGCGCCTCCCCCGCATTCAACCCTCCACCATTTTCATGCCCCCTAACAAATCCTACCGCGGCCCATTGTTCCTGATGATGGCGCTCGAGTTCTTCATCTGGGGCGCCTGGCTGCCTCTGATCTTCGGCTACCTGCCGAGCCTCGGCTTCTCGCCGGGCCAGCAGTCGATGATCCTGAACGCGTTTCCGGTCGCTTCGATCATCGGCATGTTCTTCAGCAACCAGTGGGCGGACCGGAAGTTCGCGCCGGAGAAGTTCCTCGCCTTCTCGCACCTGATCGGTGGGCTCGCGATCCTCGGCTGCGGGTTCACCAAGGAGTTCTGGCCGTTCTTCACCCTGATGCTCGTGCACTGCCTGCTGTACGTGCCGACCATCTCGATCACGAACTCGATCGCCTTCGCCAACATGAAGGAGCCGGAAAAGGAATTCGGCATCGTGCGCATGGGCGGGACGGTCGGCTGGATCCTCGCGGCGTGGCCGTTCACGTTCATCTTCGTCAACTGGGACGCGGTGAGCGCGGCCAACCCCGCGGGCTTCGTCGATTGGATCGGGAAAGCTCTGGCGAATCCACTTTCCGGAGACGCCGCGAAGGCCGCGACCAAGTGGACGTTCATTGTGGCGGGCATCGCGTCGCTCGTGCTGGCCGCGTTCAGCCTCACGCTGCCGCGCACGGAGCGGAAGCCGGCCGCGGCCGGGGCGGGCGAAAGCCTCGCGTGGCTCGAAGCGCTGCGGCTGCTCAAGCACCCGTTCGTGCTCGTGCTGTGGCTCGTGACGCTCGCCGACTCGTTCGTGCACAACTGCTACTTCAACTGGACCGGCGTCTTCCTCGGCACGCCCGTCGCCAACGGGGGCGTCGGCATCGCCTCGAACTGGATCGCGCCGGTGATGAGTGTCGGCCAGATCGCGGAG
>JBEIHL010000538.1:0-3591 GCA_040381375.1 Opitutaceae bacterium | reverse complement strand
ATCGACCCCCCTGACAAAACCAGAGAGTCAAAATGGGTTTTTACGTTGATGGTTTGCAAGAAATTTCTCCCCCCGCAGTTGTGTGCAGCCATTGACCGGCTGCTGCTACGTGGTATCCACACCAAATCGGGCTCAGATCGTGGGAACATTTCACCATTACAATCATCAGAGCGAAGCAGAACGTATGTCTGCCAAAGCCCAAGAAGTTGCCCTCGACCGAACCCTTGTTGATCGCTTCAAGGGCGGTGACCAGTCCGCCTTCGACGAGATGGTGTCTCGGTATTGGGATCGGATTTACTCGATGGTCCATCAGTTGCTGAGAAATCAGCAAGACGCAGAAGAGGTCACTCAGGATGCTTTCATTCGTGCCCATCGTGGGCTGGCCAATTTCCGCGGCGATTCCGCCTTTTCGACCTGGCTCTACCAGATTGCAACCAACCTCGCCCGCAATCGGTATTGGTACTGGTGGCGTCGGAAGCGGGATCAATCGGTCTCGATCGACGCTCCCGTGAGCGCAGAGAACGACATGACGCTCGCTGACGTGATTCCGGCGGAGGTCGAGTCACCGAACGACATCACCGTGACTCAGGAGTTCGTCACCCGCATCGGCAAGGCCATGGACCGACTTTCGACCAAGCACCGCGAGATCCTCGTCTTGCGGAATATCAAGAACCTGTCCTACGAAGAGATCGCCGCCATCCTCGGCATTTCCGTGGGAACCGTAAAAAGCCGAATTGCCCGCGCACGCGAAAGCTTGCGCTCGAAACTCGGGGAGGACCTCAAATGAAAGACTCAGAGTTCATCGAACTGCTCAACCTCTACCTCGACCACGAGATATCCGCCGACGACTCCGCTCGGCTTGAGGCTGAGATTCGCGGCAATCTCGAACGCCGCCGCCTGTACCAGCAATACTGCAAAATGCAGCAGGCCTGTCGGGTGATCGCCGCCGATTTCGGGACCGCGGAGTCCGAGCGTGAGCCCGCGACTGAGAGGAAGGTCGTGCCCTTCGCTCTCGATGCCGTCGCTCCGGCTCGTCGCCGCCGCGCTCAGGCTTCTCTTGCCGTGGGAGCATTCGCGGCTGCCGCCTGCATCGCTTTGGTCTTTGTCGGGACCAAGGAACCCAATCTGACTCCAGCGGCGGAGCAGCCGGCGGCGACCATGGCCGCGTCCGTGCCGGTCGGTTCCGCCGGGCTGGCAGTTGCCGCCTCTCACTTGCCCGTTCCGCGCGGCTTGGTTTCCGTTGCGCTTCCGCCGCAGTCCCCGACCTTGGTGGCCAATCCGCTCCTGCTCACGGGCAGCACCCAGGCTGAGGCGCTCCGGGCGGCGGCAGTCCGGCAGGCCGATAATCAATTGGCGTGGATCGAAGCGCTGCAACTGGCCCCGCTGCCGGAGCGAAAGACCCTCAGCCAGGATCTGCATTTTGGCGCCCGGCTCGTCACCGAGGGGCGAGCCCTCGGCAACCGGGCTTCGTCACAGGCGAATCGGCCCGAACCCGGCGAGGAGATGGTTACGTTCCAGATAAATAAGTAACGCCAGACATACTCGTCCTCGCGAAAGGCGGCGCCAGTGCGCCGCCTTTTTCATGTCAGCCAGCCAGAGCCTTCTTGATCAATCCTTCCGTGGTGGCCTGGGGACCAAGCGAAAGGGCCGCGCGTCGGACCGCCTGGTCGGCGTCGGGAGCCTTGTAACCCAGGGCAACCAGAGCCGCCACCGCATCGCGGTGCCCGCCTGAACCAGCGGTTTGATCCGGCGCGGCGTTGGATTGGTCCGATCCACTGGAACCATCGATTGCTCCTACCTTGGAGCGAAGTTCCACGACGAGACGCTCGGCGGTCTTGCGGCCGATCCCCGGACACTTGGACAGGGTGCCGATGTCGCCGCTGCGAATGGCCCCCTCCAGCGAGGGGAGGGAGAGCCGGCTCATGATCGACAGGGCCATCTTCGGGCCGACGCCGGTAACGTTCTCGATCATCAGGCGAAAGAAATCCCGCTCAGGCGCGGTGGCGAAACCGTACAACGTTTGCGCATCCTCGCGATAGATGACGAGCGTGTGCAGTTTTACGGTTGCGCCAGGCGGAGGAAGCTTTTCCGCCGTCGTGACGGGAATGTTCACCTCGTAGCCGAAACCGTTCAGCTCGACAATGGCGTGCAGAGGAGTCGCCGCGGTAAGGATACCTTGGATCGAAATTATCATGGACCAATGGGTGAAAGGCGCGCGGTCAGGCGGGTGACGGCGATGATGAGCTTACTGGCGGGTGAGCGCGGACGGAAACAAGCTGGCCGCGGCGCAGCCGCGTCAAGTCAGCCCCAAGACATCCTGCATGTCGTATACCCCGGGCTTTTGCGTGATCACCCACTGGGCGGCGCGAAGGGCACCGCGGGCAAAAATGCCGCGGTCACTCGCCTTGTGCGTGAGTTCAAGCCGTTCCCCGAGTGCGGCGAAAATGACCGTGTGATCCCCGACGACGTCGCCGCCGCGCAGTGCGTGCATGCCGACCTCCGTGGGCGTTCGTTCGCCGGTGATGCCCTCTCGGCCGTGGCGCAGCGCGTTGCGCTCGAGTTTGCGCTCCTCGAGAATGATCTCGAGCAGACGCGCGGCGGTGCCGCTGGGGGCATCCTTTTTGAACCGATGGTGCATTTCGACGACCTCGGCGTCGTAGTCGGAGCCTAGCACCGCGGACGCCCGGCGGGTCAACGCGAAGAGCAAATTGACGCCGACCGAAAAGTTCCCCGCCCAGACACACGGCACGCGGGCGGCCAGAGTCAGCAATTCCGCCTTCTCCGCCACCGCGTGACCGGTCGTGCCCAACACGACGGGCTTACCCTGCGCCACGGCGGCATTCAGGATCGCGCGAGTGGCGGTGTGCGCGCTGAAGTCCACCACGACGTCGCACTTCGCCACGCCGGCTGGGATGTCGTCGCCCAGGTCGGTTTGCGCCCCGACGGTGAGTCCCATTTCTCTCGCCGCGCCGGCTACGGCCTGGCCCATGCGGCCGCGCGAGCCGTTGATCAAGATGCTGAGTGCCATGTCGAAGTTCAGTCGAATTGAGCGAGCACCTTTTCGAGAATCTTGGCGTTCGCCGGATCCATATCGCAGAGGGGAGAGCGGACCTCAGCCGACGAGATGATGCCGGCGCGGGCGAGAGCGACCTTGATTGGCACCGGATTGGGTTCAATGAAAAGGGTCTTGAACGCCGGGTACAGACGCCGGTGGATTTTCGCCGCCGCTGCCATGTCGTTGCCCAGCGCGAGCCGCACCATGCGGCCGATGTCGCGAACCAACAGATTGGACGCGACGCTGATTACTCCCTCCGCGCCGACGGACATGAACGGCAGGGTGAGGGAGTCGTCGCCGCTCAGCACGGTGAGGTCACGCCCCATGGCCTGCTTCAACTGATCAACGCGATCGACGCTGCCGCCGGCTTCCTTGATCCACGCGACATGAGTGAACTTGGCGCGAAGCCGTTCCACCACACCGACACTGATCTCGATGCCGCATCGGCCGGGGATCGAATAAAGAATGATCGGGCGGTCGGTCACCTCGGCGATGGCGCAGAAGTGACGAAAAAGTCCCTCCTGGCTCGGCTTGTT
>JBEIHL010000537.1:0-3595 GCA_040381375.1 Opitutaceae bacterium | reverse complement strand
GTTGATGAAGGACAACGCCCCGATGCAGAAGCTGGATCAGCAGGGCGATCGCCGGCTGATTCCCGGTGGCTGGATTCTTCGGGCCTCCGGTTTGGATGAGCTGCCGCAGATCATTAACGTTCTGCGCGGTGAGATGAGCATCGTTGGGCCCCGCCCCTGTATTCCGTACGAATACGAGTGTTACACGAAAGAGCAGCGCCGCCGGCTCGAGAGCATGCCGGGTCTGACGGGCCTCTGGCAGGTCTCGGGCAAGAACCGGACGACGTTTGATGAGATGATCCGCCTCGACGTCGCCTACGCCTCCCAGCGCTCGCTGTGGTCGGATGTGTCGATCATCGTGCGTACCCCGAGTGCGCTGGTTTCTCAGGTGCTCGACACTCGCCGGTCCCGTCGAGCCGCGGCGGCGGTGCCGAAGCCGGAAGTTTCGAATGGAGTCGATGAAGTTCCGGATGCGGTTTCGACCACCTTTGCCGCCGAGAGCCAGAATGTGATCGTCGACGGCGTGGAGTCCCGGCCGGTCTATATGGCCCGGCGGGTGAACGATCCCTACGTGACGTCGACGAAACTCGAAAGTCCCGGCGCTAACGGCAAACGCCGGCCTGACCGCTCCAGCTCCCGGGTGTGATCCACTGAGGTCGGTTCACTCGAGCCACGAACGCTGAGCGAAACCGCCGCGTATCCGAAACCTCCATCTGCTTCGGCGTCCCACGGCGGCACTATTGCCGCCGTTTTTTGTGTCTCCGTGCTTTCCTCTTTCGTTCGTGGACCCGTGCAGACATGAGTCCCCGGCGGGCAGATGAGCCGTTCCCGCGTTTCCCCGATGCTTCCGCTCCTTTTTCGTCGCAGGATTCGCCCCCCGCGGATTTCGCGCTGGTTCTGGCTGGGTGGACTTCTGGCGATCGGGGCAGGGCTGTCGTACGGACAATATCGCGGGGGTGGCCGAAGTCGCGTTCCCGAGCACGTCAGGACCGCCCGCGAGATTCCCACCCGCAGTGTTGAAACACCGATGTGGGAAAATCCGTCCGCTTTTGCCCACGATGTCTTCACGTTCACCCGGCTTCGCTACGGGAGCGATGGATGGAGGAGCGGAGCCGGCGGCGGGAGTTGGATGACCGACCTGCCTGACGCGGACCTAAACTTGTCGTTCCGGCTGCAACAGATGACGTCGCTCAAGGTGGATCCCCACGCCCGCATCATTCGCGCGAACGACCCCGACCTGGCGAAATACCCCTTTCTGATGGCGTCGGCTCCCGGTGCGTTGGAGTTGGGGGAGGACGAGATCTTCGGACTCCGACGTTACCTCCAGAACGGTGGTTTCTTTCTGCTGACGGACTTCTGGGGTGATCGCGAATGGGACCACTTCGAGGGCATGATGCGACGGGTGTTGCCCGAGCAGCGGTTCGTCGAACTGTCCCTCGATCATCCCATTTACTCCTGCCTGTTTCCGATCAAGAAGAAGAATCAGGTCCCCCGAATCGACCTCGGCGTCCGGCACCTCGCGTCCGGGACGCCCACTTGGGAGCGCGGGCCCGACGGCCAGGAGGTGCACCACCGGGCGATCTTCGATGCCAAGGGCCGCTTGGTGGTGCTCGCGTTGCACAACAGCGACGACAGCGACGGGTGGGAGCGGGAAGGGGAGGACACCGGCTATTTTCACGCGTTCGCCGAGGGCATGGCGTATCCGCTCGTGATCAATGTTCTGTTCTATGTCATGACGCACTGACGCGGTGGGAGCGGGAGCGGGCTGCGCTTCTGCCCAACCCTTTCCCGTCTCAGCGCGGCCCCGCCCCGCCGTGCGGCACCTTGCGGAGTTTGCTCACGTCGTATCCCTGACCGCGCAACTCTTCGACCAGCCTCTGATATTCGGCGTCCGGAATCTGCGGCGTGCGCGCCATGATCCAGACATAGTCGCGCCGGTTTCGCCCGACGACGGTCACGCTGTAGTCCGGGCTGAGATGGGTGATCAGAAACTCGGCCTTGATCGGCCAGATAAACTGCATGCCCCAGGTTGAGTTGTTGACCGTGTCCACCACGAATCCGCGCGGGTTGTAGCGCTTGAGCGGTCCATCGAGACTGCCTTTGTTGAACGTGAACACCGTGTCGATCGTGCCGTCCGGACGCAGCGAGTAGTTTTCGACCGCATTATAGGCCTTGGTTTCGATGAACGTCGGAATGGCGGCGATCACATACCACGGTCCCATGAAGCGCGGCAGATCGAGCTTTTCGACGGTCTTCAGCGGCGGGAGGGAGCTGACGCACCCGGTGAGGAGCAGCAGGCTGGGCAGGAAAGGGAGCAGTTTCATGGTCGGACTCCCTTTAAGCTCAAACCGGCCTTTCGGCAAACGGCTGCGACCTTCGTTGCGGTCGCGCGCGGCGGGAGATTCGCGGTTTGACCTCCCGTCGTACGCTTGAGCTTCATCTCACGCCATGAAACCCCGCCTCCGCTACCTGGCCCTCTCGTTCGTCCTGACGCTTTCCGCTTCGGCCAGGGTCGAACGGATCTGGCTGACGCACCAGTCGCCCGATCCTTCGAAGGTCGTCGTGAGCTGGGAAACCACCGAACCGGGTGACTCTGTCGTGGAGTTTGGCCCCACGCCGGCATTGGGCCGGACGATCCGCGTCGCCGGCAGCCGTCAGCTCCATCATGTGGAGATTCCGCTGGAGCAAAAGGACACGGTTTACCATTACCGCGTGAGAAGCGGATCGCATGTGTCGGCGCCGGCGAGCTTCAAGGGATATCCCACGAAGGAACTGCGCATCGCCGTCGTCGCGAACATCCGCGCCGACGCTAAACTCAACTTCGCCGCCATCCGTCGGGAAGATCCGCATCTGATGGTGTCGGCGGGGGACACCGCGATGCAGTATCAATTCGCGCAGGAAGGCGATCGCGAGGCGACCCGCTCGCACAGCACGCTGATCGACACGCAGGCGGAGCTGTTTCGCACCACCGCGTTCATGCCGTCGATCGGCAACCTGGACCGCAAAATCCGACCGAAAGGGGAGAGCATGGAAAAACCCGCCTACGACGTCGCGGCGACCGGTTACCGGAAGTTTTTCGCGCTGCCGGACAAGGAGTGGCGCTGGGCCTTCGACGTGCCCGACTTCGATCTGCGGCTGGTCTCGGTAGACATGAACCACACGCGCGACTTCGGCACGCCCGAACAATCATGCCACCCCTTCGACCGGGATTCGGAGCAGATCAAGTGGTACGAGGAGACAATGCGGGCCACCAAGGCCGGATTCGTCATCACGCTCTTCGGTGAGACGAGCGGCACCGTGCGTCGTCATGCCGAGGGACACTGGAAGCGCCTGATCGAGCAGGGCAGCCTCGCTATCTCGGGCGAGTGCTATCACGCGGAGCGGACGGACATCGACGGTTTCGACTACTTCAACGCGTCCGTGCGCGGCAACGGCACCTTCGGCATCGATCCCCAAGCGGCCTTTCTCGACAAGGCCGCCAGCTACCTGTTGCTGACCCTGAACCGCGATGCAGGGACGATGACCGTTGCGATCAAGGCTCTCGACGACGGCCGCGTGCTCGACACGAAGACGTTCACGAAGCGCGCGCGCCGATAGATGAAGAGAGTTCGCGCCG
>JBEIHL010000536.1:0-3614 GCA_040381375.1 Opitutaceae bacterium | reverse complement strand
GGCTGCTCACCGGCAGCCTGCCGCGCGAGTTCCCGCTGGGTCCACCGCAGAAGCTGGCGGAAAATCTCTTCGTCCTGCTCAACCCGGCGCTTCCGCCTCCGCGGGGAAAATAATTGCTTCTGGAAGTCGCTTGCGCCTAGGGTCCGCGCACTTTTCCCGGCGACGAATGATCAAACTTTCCCGCGTCCTGACGATCGGCGGACTGCTGGCCGCCTTGCCTGCCTCGGCTGCCTATGCCCCCATCCCGGTGCAGGACGAGGAAAAGAGCCTGAATGTGTCGGTGCGCGCCGGGCTGTCTCACGACAGCAACATCTTCGGCGCCGCGGCGAACGAAGTGGACAGCGCGATCTGGACCTTGGCGCCGCGCATCGACTACACCGCGTCACTCACCGATCAGACGTTCCTCTCGGCCGGCTATGGGCTCACGCTGGACCGTTTCGACCGCCGGCCGGGTGACAAGCTGGTCGACAGCCACGACCTCAGCGTGCGGCTGGCGCACGCGTTCTCCAAGGCGACGACCATCGATCTGAACGAGTCGTTTCTTGTGTCACGCAATCCCGAGTCGCTGCTCGCCGGCGTGCCATTGAACACGGACCAGTCGTTCACGCGCAACCAGCTCGACGGCCGTTTTGTCACGCCCCTGGCGCCCAAGACGGGTCTGACGGCGAAGGCGCGCTCGACGTACTACCAGTACCGCAACGACTCGCTCGGCCGGAATCTGGACCGCACCGAGACGCTCGTCGGTTTCGCGGCCGACCACCGGCTGGTCCCGGAGCTTAAGCTCGTCGGGGAGTACCGGTTTCAGGATGTCTCGTACCGGCGGTCCGGCGACCTCAAGGACAAGACCTCGCATTATCTGATGGCGGGCGTCGACTACGAGGTGGCGCAGAAGACCTCCCTCAGCGCGCGGCTCGGTGGCGAGCGCCGCAGCCGCGATACCGAGCGCGACCTCACCGCACCTTTCGCCGAATTTTCCGTGAAGCACGACTACGCCCCGAAGTCGTACCTGGCCGGCGGATACGTTTACACCATCGAGGAGACGTCCGACGTCGTGCGCTTCACCGACGCCAAGGTGCAGCGGATTTTCGGCACCGTGCAGCACGCGGTGTCCGCGCTGGTGATCGCCTCGGCTTCCGTCACCTACGAACCGTCGCAGTTGCAGGGCCGCCGCGGCTTTGCCGATGTGGACGAAACCAACGTCCGTTCCGGGGCGGCGTTGACCTACCTGCCGACGAAGAACTGGAGCGCCTCGGCCACCTTCGACCACGATCGCGTCCAGTCCGACGACACCTCGCGCCGGCTGCGGCGGGCGCGGATCGCGGTGAGTGCGACCTACGCGTTTTGAAACCCGCCGCTTCGGGCCCCGCCCTCCATGGCTTTTGCTGACGCCAGCCGGGAAAACGCGACGCTCGCGGATTTCCTGAATATCATTCGCCTGCGCAAGGCGCTCATCCTGCTGATTCTCGCGCTGGTCGTGGTGACGGCGCTGGCCGTTACGGCATTCCTGCCGCGCTGGTACCTTTCCACGACCAAGGTGAAGGTCGAAAAGCCGGAGGGTGAGGTGAAGCTCTTCCAAGCCCAGAGCAGCGGGATCTTCGATCCGTACTTTTTGCAGGATCAGTTTCGGATCATGCAGTCCGAAAAAATCCTCTATCCGGTGATCGAGCGGCTGGGGCTCAACACCAAGCTGGCCCCGGCCATCGGCGCGTCCACCGCGCTGCCGTCGGCGATCACGTACCGCTACTTGCTCGACAAGATGCTGCGCCTCGAATCGCAGCGGGGTTCCTCGCTGATCGAGATCAACGTCTTCGCCCAGGATCCGCTGCTCGCGGCGCAGATTGCCAATGAGATCGCCCGCACTTACGAATTCGACCGGATCTCGCTCGCCACGTCGGACCAGCGGGATGGATTGGAAAAATTGCGGCAGGAATTGGTCAAGCAGGAGCAGGTCGTCACCGGCCAGCGCGATGCGGTTGAGAAGCTGCGCAAGGATCTCAACATTTCCGGCGTCGATCTCAGCCAGCGGTACTCCGACATGGAGATCGAGACGCTGCGGCAGATGCAGAACACGCTGATCGCACTTGGCGTCGACGCCATCGGGCGGAAAACGCGTTGGGAGCGCTTTAAGTCGATCCCGCCCGGCGACCGCCTCAGCCTCGTCAACTCCGAGCTGATCCCCGATCAGAACATCCAGAATCTCCTGCAGGCTTATCTGGTCGCCGACCAGAAGGTCACCCAGCTCAAACCCCGCCTCGGCGAGGCGCACCCGGACCTCGTGTCCGCGGTCGATGCCCGCGCGAAGATCAAGGAACAGCTCGAAGGGCAGCTCCGCGGCTACGAGATGTCGCTGGAGATTGCGTACAAGGAGGCGAACGCGCGGGTGGACGAGTTGAAGAGCAAACTGGGGCAGGCTAAGGTCGACCAGATCCTGTCCGCGCGCGACCGGATGCGTCCTTTCGAGGAAGCGGTCCAGAAGCTCGAGGACGAAACGCGGTTGCTCACGACGTTGAAGCTCACGCTGCGGCAGCGGGAGATCGATTTCCAGGTGCCGAAGAAGACGATTGAGATTCTGAATACCGCCGAAGCGGCGCGTCGCCCGAGCCGGCCGAGCTGGCCGCTGAACCTCACGTTTGCGTTTCTTTTCGGCGGGATATTCGCCATCGGCGTGGCGGTGTTGTTGGAGTATTTCGACACCAGCTTCCGGACCGTGGCCGATGTCGAGACCCGGTTGCGGCTGCCGGTGCTGGGTGTTATTCCGTTCGCCCCGGATCCCTTCGGCGCGAAGGGCGGCGACCCGGCGGAGCTGGAGCCGTTTCGGGTGCTGCACACCAATCTCAAGCTCACGCTCAAGTCGGGTCAGCCCCAGGCGCTGGTGATTTTTTCCGCCGGTCCCGGCGAAGGCAAGTCGACCACGCTGCACCGGCTCGCGCGGCTGATGGGAGAGGGCGGTGAGCGCGTCGTGTTGATCGACGCCGACCTGCGCCGGCCCACCCAGCACCGGCTGGCCGGGCGAAGTCGGGAGCCGGGCCTCAGCGATGTGCTGCTGGGCCATAAGACCCTCGATCAGGTGGTGCAAAAGGGCATTGCGCCGGGCCTCGATTTCATTCCGAGCGGCGGGGCGGGCGGATTCAGCCTCAGCCTGATCCATGCGAAGCCGTTGCGCGAAATCATCGGTACGCTCAAGCAGCGTTACGACACGATCGTGTTCGATTCGCCTCCGATCATCGGCGTGAGTGACGCGAGCGTGCTGGCGCGTTCCGTCGATGCCGCGGTCTTGCTGATTCAGTACCGCCGGAATCCGCAAAGCATGGTGCTGCGGGCCCAGCAAATCATCGCCAGCCTCGAGACCCCACTGATCGGCGTCGTGCTCAATCAGGTGCCGGCCAACGCGGGCGGCGACTACGGGTATTATACGAACAACTACGCCTACTACGGGGATCGGGCGGAAAAGAAGGCGGATCGCGCGGCGGCGAAGCATCCGGCGCCGGACGCGAAGCCGCGGGATCGCCTGGTGCTGCGAGAGCCGGACAAGGAGTGATTTCCTCCCCCTGGGAGCGCGGACGCCCTCGTCCGCCTTTCGAACGTTTGCGGACGAGGGCGTCCGCGCTCCCAGG
>JBEIHL010000535.1:0-3623 GCA_040381375.1 Opitutaceae bacterium | reverse complement strand
GTCGATGTTGGCGGCGGCCGGCTCGAAGCCGATCAGGTGAATGCCATCCGTCATCTCGTCGCCAATGCGGTCCAGGGCCTCGCGCCCGATCAGGTGGCGGTCGTCGACAATCGCGGCCGGACGCTTTCCGAGGAGCTCAAGCAGGATCCGGCGCTCGGCAGCGCGACGTCGCAGATGCGCTATCGCCAGCAGATGGAGGACTATCTTTCCAAGAAGGTGGAGTCGATGCTGGCCACCGTGATCGGCCCGGGCAACGCGGTCGTTCGCGTGTCGGCCGAGATCGAAACCGAAGCGACCACGCAGGTGTCGGAAAAGTACGATCCCGATGGGCAGGTCGTGCGCACCCAGACGCAGACCGACGATGTCACGAATTCCTCCGAGGCCCGCGCCAACGGCGGCGCAACCGGCGTCAGTGCGAACGTGCCGGATAAGTCGGCCGGCGCCGCATCCGACGCGGCCCGCCCAATCTCGACCTCCGAGCAGCAGCGGAAAAACCGCTCCACGACTTACGAAATCAACCGGACGACGACGAACATCACGCGCAATCCGGGCACGGTGAAAAACGTGACGGCGGCGGTCTTTATCGCACCTCGCGTCGCGCCCGCTCCCGCCTCCGCTGCGCCTGGCCAGCCCGCTCCCGCCGCCGCGGCGGCGCAGAAGCGTTCTCCGCAGGAACTGGAGGCGCTGCGTCAGATCGTGATCAATGCCCTGGGCCTCAAGCCGGTCGTCGGCCAGACACCGGAGAGCCTGGTTTCAATCCAGGAAACCGAATTCTCCACCAGTGCGCAGCTCGCCCTGGGCGTGGAAGCTGCGCAGGCGGCTCAGCCCGGCTGGCAGACGTACGTCGAACTCGCGAGCCGCTGGGCCGCCGTCGCCGGTGCCGCGCTCGTTCTGCTCGTGTTCTTGCGCATGCTGAAAAAGGAAAAGCCCGAGATCGTTCCGATCGAAGCGCTGACGGTCGCGGCCGACAACTCCTCCCGGGCGCTGCCCGCCAATGGTCCGGTCACCCCGGAGCTGCTCAACGAATTGATTCGCCAGAAACCGGCCAACATCGGCTTGGCCCTGCGTGAATGGGTGGCCGCCGACGGTTCCCCCGCGGGCAAGAATTGAGATCGGAATCGTATGGCACTCACTGAACGCGACTACGAGAAACTGACGCGCCAGCAAAGGGTCGCGTTGTTTCTCATCATCATCGGGCCGGATGCCGCCGCCGAAGTGCTGCGTCAGTTCGAGGACGTCGAGATTGAGCTGATCTGCCGCGAGATGTCGACGTTCTCGGTCGTTCCCTCCGAAGTGCAGCGTCTTTTGTGCGACGAGTTTTCCCCGATCCTGATGCGCAGCGCCAGTTCCGCGCTCGGCGGAATCGGCTACGCCCAGAAGACGCTCGAGATCGCCAAGGGCAACTCCAAGGCGTCGGCGATCGTGGGCCGTATTGAGCCGGGGAGGGGCAACTCGGTGGATTTCGTCAAGGGCATATCGGAAATGGAGGGCCGGCAGATCTTCAACCTGATCAAGAGCGAACATCCCCAGACGATCGCGTTTCTGCTGTCCTACCTCGACAGCGGAAAGTCCGCCGCGGTGTTTGGGCTGCTCGACCCGGAAGTGCGCGATGAAGTCATCGAGCGTCTCGGCACGATCGAGAGTACCTCCATCGAGCTGGTCGAAAAGATCGTCCGCAGCCTGGGGAAGCATTTCGACAGCAAGTCCCGCACCGTCTTCCACCATAGCGGTGGCGTGCGCGCCGTGGCCGACCTGATGAACCGCCTCGACAAGGAAATGAGCAAGAACCTGCTGACGCGCTTGGAGGATCGGAATCCCGCGCTCACCGCCGCGGTGCGGAAGAAGATTTTCGGTTTCGAGGACCTGCTCCGGCTGCAGCCGGCGGACATGCAGCGGGTCCTGCGCGAGGTGGACTCTTCGAATCTTGCCGTGGCCATGAAGTCCGCCTCCGGGACGCTGCGGGATCGGATCTACGCATCCATTTCCAAACGCGCCGCCGAAGGACTCAAGGAGGAGGTCGAGATGCTCGGTCCCGTCCGGCTCAAGGACGTCGATGCCGTCCAGGAGGCCATCATCAAGGAGGTGCGCCGGCTGGAGGAGGCGGGCGAGATCTCCCTCGATCCCGAGGGCGCGCAGGGTGTGGTGAGCTGACACAGGTTTATCATCAGTCATCGATCGCAGATCATAAATTCCCCGTGGCCTTCGCGAAACTCATAGCCTTCGACCGTTCGCTCACCGGTGTCTCCGTGCCCGGCGCCAACCGGCGCGCCTACACCGAGGCCGAGATCATGGCGCGGGAAGACGCGGCCTACCAACGGGGCGTCGATGCCTCCCGGGCGCTCGCCGACCAGCAAATGGTCGAGGCGCGCGCGGACATAGAGGCGCTGGGCGAGGGCGTTTTCAAGCGGCTGGCCGCAATCGAGCCCGCGCTCCTCGCGCAGCTCCGGGATACGCTGCCGGCGCTCGCCGTGGAGATCGCGCGGCGGTTGCTCGCCGGCTACGAGCCGCCCGCGGAAGTCGTGGCGCGGATCTGCGAGGAGGCGCTCCATGAAATTTCCCCCGAACGCGAAAACCTCGAGCTGTCGCTTTCCCCGCGCGACGCCGCGCTGCTGGAGAGACTGAATCCGCCCTGGCTGAGGAGCTACCCGGACCTGCGCATTCGGGCCGACGTCACGCTTTCGCCCGGTGACTGCCAGGTGCGCAGCCGGTTTGGTCTGACCGATGCCCGGATCGCGACGAAGCTCGGCGCGCTCGAGCACTCCCTTACGCCATGACGAATTCCCCGGTTGCCCCCCTGATTGACATTCTGCGCACGCAGATCACCCACGTGCCGGCGGTCCAGCGTCTCGGCACCGTCACGGGCGTGCAGGGCCTGATCATTGAGTCCGATGGACCCAATGTCGGTCTGGGCGAACTGTGCGTGGTGCGATCGTCGCGGAACGATTTCAAAGTGCGGGCAGAGGTGGTCGGTTTCCGCGAGCACCGCGTGCTCCTCATGCCGCTCGGCGACACGGCCGGCCTGCACGTGGGCTGTGAGGTCGCGGCCAGCGACCGGCCGCCGCTGCCGCGCACCGGGCCGGAGA
This sequence comes from Opitutaceae bacterium, assembly GCA_040381375.1. Taxonomy (GTDB): domain Bacteria; phylum Verrucomicrobiota; class Verrucomicrobiia; order Opitutales; family Opitutaceae; genus ER46. The sequence continues at coordinate 540 of JBEIHL010000535.1, read as the reverse complement.
TGCTCGGCCGCGTGCTCGATGCGCTCGGCCGTCCGTTCGACGGCCTGGCGATGCTGCCGATTGAACGCGGCACCAGCCGCTCCGGCCAGCCGCCGCATCCGTTGCGGCGGCAGCGCATCAAGGCGCCCTTCGTGACCGGCGTTCGCGCTATCGACGCCTTTGTGCCGTGCGGACGCGGTCAGCGCCTGGGACTCTTTGCCGGTTCCGGCGTCGGCAAGTCGACCTTGATGGGCATGATCGCGCGGGCCTCCGAGGCCGACGTCGTGGTCATCGCGCTGGTGGGTGAGCGCGGCCGCGAAGTGCGCGAGTTTGTGGAGAAGGATCTAGGCCCCGAGGGGATGAAGCGCGCGATCGTGGTCGTGGCCACGTCCGACACGCCCGCGCCGCTGCGTCTGCGCGCGGCCTACACGGCGACGTCGATCGCCGAGGCGTGGCGCGACGCGGGCAAAAACGTACTTTTCATGATGGATTCGGTGACGCGTTTCGCGATGGCGCAGCGCGAGATCGGCCTCGCGATCGGCGAACCGCCGGCCACGCGTG
>JBEIHL010000534.1:0-3623 GCA_040381375.1 Opitutaceae bacterium | reverse complement strand
GGCGCCGAGGTCACGCTCCGCTACCGGCAGCCGCTCGAGCAGCTCGGCCAGCTCACCGCCACCTTCGGCGCGATGTGGAACAAGTCCACCTTCGACCGCGTCGCGCGCGCGCCCAAACCGCTCACCGATCTCGGCGTGACGACCCCGCTCTTCGACCTCTCACAACAAGTCCGCTACACCAGCGGCCTGCCACGGGATAAGTTCACGCTCAGCCTCGACTGGGTCTGGCAGCAGCTCTCGGTCAACCTCACCCATGTCCGCTACGGACAGTACGAGTTCGTCGGATACACGAGCCTGACCCCGGCCCGCATCGCCGCCGTCACGCCGGGCTTCCGCTATCGGCTCGCGCCGACCGATCCGGTTTCGACCAGTTCGCAGGTCATCCAGCAATTCGACGCCAAGGTCGTCACCGATCTCGAGGTCACCTTCCGCGTGACGCCGCGGCTCAGCGTGAGTGCCGGCGCGAACAACCTGTTCGACGTCTATCCCGGGCGAAACTTCGCCTCGACCGCCGCGTCCGTCGCCGCCGGCACCAACGGCACCGACAACTTCGGCACGCTGCCGTACAATTTCTACACGCCCTTCGATTGGAACGGCACCTTCCTCTTCGCGAAGGTCGGCTGGAAATTCTGAGGGAAGTAGCGAGGGGTGAGTAGCGAGAATTTCAGAAAACGCCCTCACCTCAGCCTCCTACTCGCCACCCGCTACTCACTCCTCGCTACCTCCGCCCCCCATGATCTCCACCATCGCGTGCAAGGAGTTCACCGAGCTGTTCCGCGACGGCCGGTTCCGCTGGTCGGCGGGTATCGTGCTGGCGCTGCTCACGGTGGCCGTGCTCGCCGGGGCGCATCACCAGCGCGCACTGCTCGCGCAGCAGGCGACCGCGCAGGCGGAGGAGCTGCACCGGTGGTACCACCAGCCGGACAAGAACCCGCACAGCGGCGCGCACTACGGCTTCTACGTCTTCAAGCCGCGGCTCGCGCCCGGTTTCATCGACCCGGGCGTCGAACCGTATACCGGCATCGGCACCTGGCTCGAAGCGCACTACCAAAACGAGATGGTGTTCCGGCCGGCCGCCGACGCCACTCCCGCGCAGCGGTTCGGCGAACTGACCGTCGCGCTCGCGCTGCAGGTAATGCTCCCGCTCGTCATCGTGCTGCTCGCGTTCAACGCCTTCGCGGGCGAACGCGAGCGCGGCACGCTGCGCCAGCTCCTGAGTCTGGGCCTCCGGCCCCGCGATCTCGTGCTGGGAAAAATGCTGGGGGTGCTCGGCGCGCTGGCGATCGTCGTCGTCCCGGCACTCGCGCTGGGCGGGGTGGCGATCGTGACGACCGATGCCGGCGCCGCGGCGGGACGCTTCGCCGTCATGGCCGTGGCGTACTTGATCTACCTCGGCGTCTTCCTCTTCGTCTCGCTCGCCGTGTCCGCACGGGCGTCGTCGCCGCGGTTCGCGTTGGTGGCGCTGCTCGGCTTCTGGGCGGCCAATTGTCTGTTTGCACCGCGGACGGTCGGGGACGTCGCGGCCGTCGTTCATCCGTTGCCCGATCCGGTCGTGATGCGCGCGAACATCAAAAACGGCATCGGCGATCCGCACGGCGCGCCGGCCAAGCTCACGCAGCGCGTCGCGGCGCTCCTGCAGGAACACGGGGTGACCCGACCGGAGGATCTGCCCATCAACGTGCGCGGCCTGCAACTGCAGATGGGCGAGGAGCACGCCTACGGGATCTACGACCGCCATCTCGGCGAGCTGAACGCCGCCATGCTCGCGCAAGAGCGACTGCGGCAGCGCGGGGCGGTGTTGTTTCCCCTGGTGGGTCTGCAGGCGGTGTCGACCGCGCTCGCCGGGACCGATCTTCGGCAGCACCTCGACTTCATGCACGCGGCCGAGGTTCACCGGCGGGTGATCCAGAAACTGATGAACGACGCCGTCATGCTGCGCCCGCTGCAGGCCGGCGAGGTCTACATCGCCGGGCAGGAGATGTGGGCGAAGGTGCCGCGCTTCGTCCATGAACCGGCCTCCCTCGCCACCGTGCTGAGCCGCAACGCCCTCCCGCTGGCCGTGCTCCTCGCCTGGCTGGTGGGCGCGCTGTGGTTTGCCCTCCGCAGCACCCGCCGCCTCACCCCGGTTTAACCCGACTTCCCCCTCTTCCGCGTCATCCCCGTCTCCCACGTCTCCCACGTCTTCCGCGTCTTCCGCGTCTCCCCTGTCTTCCGCATCTTCCCCGTCTTCCAATGTTCTCCACGCTCTTTCGCTGGGAAATCCGCTCGCTCCGCCGCGACCCGGCCTGCTGGACGGCGCTGGCGCTCGCGCTGGCGGCGATCGGATTCGCGCTGTTCAACGGTGCGCGCTGGGGGCAGCACCTCGAACGCCTCGGACGCTCCGTGGCTCAAGTGGACGCCGATACCCGCGCGCACGCCCGGGAACTGGCCGCACGACTCGACCGCGAACCCGATCCCCTGATCGCACCGCTGCGCGATTCCCGGAATGCCTATGGCTACGCGTATTTTCAGATGCAGCACGCCATCACGCTGCCGCCCACGCCGCTGGCGGGCCTGGCGGTCGGACAGAGCGACGTCCTGCCCGTGGTGCTGCCGCTCACGCCGGGACCACCGCCGTCGCTGCACGGCGGCGCGGAACCCGAGAACCCGCACCGGCTGCTCATCGGGCAGTTCGACGCGGCATTCGTCGTGATCTATCTCGCGCCGCTGCTCGTACTCGCCCTGACCTACGCGCTGCTGGCGGGCGAGCGGGAACGCGGAACCCTGCCGCTGCTCCTGACGCAGCCGCTGACGTTGCGGACGTTCGTGGCCGGGCGACTCGCGCCCCGCGTGCTCATCGCAATGGGCCTGGTCGGCGTGATCGCCGGGGGCTGCTGGGCGATGGCCCAAATCAGCGATGCCTCGTCGACGGCGCGACTCGCGGTCTGGACGGGGGTTGCCCTGGCCTATGTCGCCTTCTGGTTCGGCGTCGCGCTCGTCGTGGTGTCGCGTCCGCGCGGTTCGGCCCATCAGGCGCTCGTCCTCGCCGCGCTCTGGCTGGCGTTCGTGGTGCTCGTGCCCGCCGCGATCAACCTCGCGGTGAAATCCTTTGCCGCGGTGCCGTCGCGAATGGAGCTCATCCTGGCGCTCCGGGCGTCCGGCGACGAAGCGCTCGCCGAGCGCAGCAAGCTGCTGGCGGCCTACTATGACGACCACCCCGAGTTCGCGCCGAAGGGCAAAGCCGCCCAAGGGGCGCCGGACTTCTCGCGCGTCCGGATCGTGACGTATCAGAAGCTCGAACACGACCTGGCGCCGGTGCTGGCGCGCTACGAAGTGCGGCTCGCGCGGCAACAGGCGCTCGTGGAGAAGCTGCAGTTTCTCTCGCCCGCGCTGCTCGCGCACACCGCGCTGGTCGAGGCGGCCGGAACAGGCCTCGCGCGACACCGCGAGTTCATGCGGCAGGCGGCGCAGCACCACCTGGCGCTCCGGGAGTTCTTCAATCCCCGCATTCTCAGGAAGGACCAGGAGAAGTTCACCGCGTGGGACGAAGTGCCGGTCTTTCGCTTTGCCGAAGAGTCGGCCGGCACCGTGACACGCCGGGCGCTGCCCGCGCTGCTCGGTCTGCTGCTCACGACGGCGTTGCT
>JBEIHL010000533.1:0-3627 GCA_040381375.1 Opitutaceae bacterium | reverse complement strand
CTCGACCTGCGATTTCTGCGCTTTCTATCAGCAGGAGCCGACGGCGGGTGATGTGGCGCGGTATTTGGACGGGATTGAACGCGAGGCCGACCTGGTTTCCTGGCCGCGTCCGGTCTCGACCGTTTTCTGGGGCGGCGGCACTCCGGGGCTCCTCTCGCCGCGGCACCTGGAACAACTCGCTGCCCGCGTACGATCCCGGTTGGGCGGCCAACCCGCCGAGTGGACGATCGAACTGGCGCCCGGCTCCGTAACCGACGCGCGCCTCGCGGTGCTCCGGGCCGCCGGCGTCACGCGGATTTCGCTCGGGGTGCAGAGTTTTCAACCGGGGCTGCTGGATGCGCTCGGCCGCCGCCACTCGCGCGAACAGGTCTATCGGGCCTACGAACGCATCCGGGCGGCGGAATTTCCCAGCGTCAACCTCGACCTGATGTTTGCGCTGCCCGGCCAGACCGAGGCGGAGTGGGCGGCCGATGTGCGCGAGGCGGTCGCGCTCGCTCCGGACCATCTGTCGACCTACTGCCTCACTTTCGAGGAGGACACGCGCCTCTGGCTGAAGCTTTCCCAGGGCCGGGTTAAACTCGATCCCGAGCACGAGGCGAGGCTCTACGAGGCGACGTGGGCGCAACTCGCGGCGGCCGGCTACGCGCAATACGAGGTCTCGAACTTCGCCCGGCCGGGTCACGCGTGTCGCCACAATCTCAATACCTGGCACATGCACGAATGGGTGGGGCTCGGTCCGTCCGCGGCGTCGCAGCACGCCGGCTGGCGGGGCGGCAACATCGCCGACCTCGCTCGGTGGCTGGACGATCTCACGCGAGGCGTGCGCATGACGGAGGATCGGATCGCCCTCACGCCCGAACTGCTCGCGGAGGACGCCCTGATCTTCGGATTGCGGATGAATGCCGGCGTCGAGCTGGCGGCGTGGAGGCGGCGGGCGCCCGCGGCGCCCTGGAGCGAAGTCGACGCCATGCTGGATCATCTGGCGGCGGCGGAATTGCTCGTGCGCACCGGTGACCGCGTGTGCCTGACCGACCGGGGCCGGATGCTGGCCGACTCGGTCGGCACGGAAATCATGACCGCCTTCGAAAGCCGCGTCGTTACCGCCTGAGCCCCTTGCCCCCGATGTTTTTTTCGTTCCGCCCCGCCAATTTCTATCGCGCCGCACTGGTGGCCGGAATGGCCGGCTGGTTGTTCGCCGGTTGCAGTTCCGCGCCGCCACCGAAGGACTACACGCCCGTGGTGGCGCGGTTCTTCCTCGAGTCGGCCAACGGCGACGGCACTCCGCTTACGCTGCCGCAGAGTGGCGTGCGCGTGGCGGTGAATCCGAAGCCGGTAATCGCGGAAGGGGACGTCATCAATGTGGAACTGGTGCAGGTCGACTTGGGGAAGTGCCTGCTGTTTCAGCTTTCGACGTCCGCGGTCCGCGATTTCTACCGCATGACCGTGACGCACCAGGGTCGCCGGCTGGTGATGGTGCTCGATGGGGAGGCGGTGGGGGCGCGCCGGATCGACGGACCGATCACGAACGGAGTCCTCTATGTATTTGTCGAGCGGCCCGAGGCCGAGTTGCCCGCTCTCGTGGAAAACCTGAAAAAGAGCTCCGTGGCGATCCAACGCGAGCTGGCGCGCAAGGGATGAGCGGACGGCGGACGGGCTTTTTCCGGGCGCTGGTCGCCGGCTTCGGACTGACGATGGTCCTGGCCCGGGCGGCCGCGCCGTTCGAACTGGTGTGGCCGACGCCCGATCGCGCATGGGCCGAAGGCCGGCCGCCCGCCCAGTGGCTGATGCACGCGGGATCCGGCGATCCGGATTCCGGCGGGTTCGGCGGCGTGCGCAGCGCGGGCTCGCAGTTCCATGAAGGCATCGACATCCGCCCCGTCGCGCGCGACCGCCGCGGCGCGCCCCTCGACGATGTGTTCTCGGCCATGCCGGGGGTTGTCCGGCATGTGAGCGCGTCGGCGGGGGACAGCGGCTACGGACGTTATGTCGTGCTCGAGCATCCGACGATGACCCCCGCGGTCTACACGCTCTACGCGCATCTCGCCCGGATTTCTCCCGGACTCAGCGTCGGCCAGAACGTATCCGCGGGCCAGGTACTCGGCCTCATGGGCCACAGCTCCGGGGGGTACATGATCCCGGTGGCGCGGTCCCATCTGCACTTTGAAGTCGGCTTCATGATGACGAAGGATTTCCAGGCGTGGTATGACCGGAAGAAGTTCGGCAGCCGCAACGAGCACGGCCTCTGGAACGGCATGAACCTGATGGGCGTCGATCCGGTGGCCTTTTTCAACCAGTGGCGCTCGGGGCGGATCTCGAGCGTGCAGGATCACATCGCCGGCATGGAGACCGTGGTCCGACTGCGCATCGCGACGATCCGGACGCCGGACTTCGTGACGCGTTATCCTTCGTTGCTGACCAAGCCGCTGCCGATCGGACCGGTGGCCGGTTGGGAGATCCGGTTCAACTGGACGGGCGTGCCGTTCGCTTGGACGCCGCTCACCAGCATGGAGGTGGTCACGCTCCGACCCAACCAGCCGCAACTCGTCGAGGTCAACGCCGAGCGCGAGCGCCGCGAGAAAAGCCGCAGCCTCGCCGTGCCGCGCCGGGGCGCCTGGGTGCCGGGGAAGGATCTCGAGACCGTGCTGCAGCTGCTGTTCGGGCTCCGTTGATGTCCGCCCGCCTGCAGAATCGGAGGCGGCCCGACCTAACTCTGCGGTTTGAGAATCTGCAGCATCGCTTGGAACTCCGGGCGATGTTTCAGCGCATCGAGATCGGGATCCTGCTGCATCCAGTCGAGGTCGCGGTACCCCAGCCGCACTGCGGTCTGGAGCTCGCGCAACGCTTCGCCCTGGCGCTTCAGGAGCGCGAGGCTGCACGCGAGATTGTAGCGGGCGGTGGCATTGCCCGGCTGCAGTTTCACCAACTTGCGGTCCATTTTCAGGCCGTCGGCGATCCGGCCCTGGCGCGTGTACAGACCGCCCAGGAGCTCGATGACGGTGGTGTCGCTCGGATTGCGGCGAAGGACCGACTCAAAAAATCCAATCTCGAATGCGGTGTCCTGGGAGCGGGCTTTGGGCATCGGGAATCGGATCAGCCGCGACGCGGACAAGTGCCGGTCTGGCGGAACCGGTTGCACTGCGCGCTGACCTGCAGCCGCTGCGTGACCGGCGTCAGATCGAGTTTCGACGAGACCGTGCTGCCGTACCACGACATGAACGGGGCGCTGATTTCGAAAATCTTGTCGCAGTCGATGCAGACGACCTGGGCGATCTGGGTGCTATCGCCCTCGCGGTTGGGGCGGTAGTATTTTTCGCCCGAGCCGATGTCGACTTCGCGGAGTTGCGCGCTCTCGGTCATGATCGGCAGCGTACGGTAAACCGTGGCGCGCGACACCGAGTCGTCGATCGCCCGGGCGTAATCGAGCAACTGCTCGGCCGTGAAGTGTTCGGGCTGCGCAAACGCAGCGTCGAAGATCGCCAGGCGCTGATTGGTGGCACGCAGTCCCTTTCGGGTAAGAAAAGTTCGGAATTTTTCGCGCGCGGCGGTCAGGCTCACGCCTCGACTGTTCTCTGCCCGCCCGGCGGGTGTCAATGGGATCGTTGCCGCGGTCGTCGTACTGACCGATGT
>JBEIHL010000532.1:0-3628 GCA_040381375.1 Opitutaceae bacterium | reverse complement strand
CTCGCCGCCGAGCTCGCGCAAGCCGGAGCCGAGCGTCAGCAAGTGGCCCGCGAGATTGCCGCTGTCCACCGTCGACAAATACAGCGGCGGCAGCGGCTGGAGCGTATGGGTGTCGTACCAATTGTAGAAATGCCCCCGCTGGCGCTCGAGCCGGTGCAGCGTCGCGAGCGTGTCCTGCGTCCGCTGGACCAAGCCGCCCACCGCGAGGTAACCGAAATCGCGGGCCGCCAGATTGGCGAGGAGCGCGAGGCCGATGTTGGTGGGCGACGTCCGCGACGCGATCGTCGGTCCCGGAGCCTCCTGAAAATTGTCCGGCGGCAGCCAGTTCTCTTGCGCCGTGACGAAGGTCTCGAAGAAGTGCCAGGTCCGGCGCGCGCTCCGGCCCAGAAACGCCCGCTGCGCGGCGGAGAGGTCGGGCTCGGGCAGCTCGATGGGCCGGCTGATCCACCACGCCACCGCCGGCGCCGCGAGCCAGGCCACGAGAAAGGGCAGCGCCGGCGCGAGGTTCTCCGCCGAATTCCCCCAGAACGCCCCGAGCGTGACCAGTGACACGACGGGCGCGCTCCACATCAGCCGGTAGAATCCGCCGAGCCCCGCGCGCGCCCCGCGCTCAACGTCGCTCGAGGTGCGCCACTCCAGCAGGCGCCGGTGCGTGAGCAGCATCCGGACGCCGGTGCGCCCGATCGCATCGGCACTGACGAATGCCTCGTACGGGAGGAACACGAGGGAGAGGGCCACCTGGCCGGCCTGCCGGCCACACGTGCCGACGGCGCCGCGCAGGTGCATCGCCCACGGCAGATCGGACGGCTTGCGCAGTCCGCCGACCACCGCGGGCAACAGCGCGGGCACGATCACCAGGGCGAGCACCGCGAGCGAGCCCAACCCGGCGAGTTCCGGCCCGAGCAGCCACGTGCCGATCAGGAAGAGCAGCAGCGCGACCGGCACGAGACTGCGGCGCAAGTTGTCGAGGATCTTCCACTGCGACAGGACCGACAGCGGATTGGCGGGCCGCTGCCGCCCGGCGCCGGGCACGCGTGACCAGAGCCACGGCGCGATCTGCCAGTCGCCACGGATCCAGCGGTGCCGCCGGTGAAAGTCCACGTCGTAGCGCGCCGGATGCTCCTCGAACAATTCCACGTCGCTCACGAGGCCCGAGCGGGCATGACACGCCTCGAGCAAGTCGTGGCTGAGCACGGCATTCTCGGGGAAGCGCCCGGTCATCGCGCGCCCGAACGCATCGACCTCATAGATGCCCTTGCCGATGAAGGATCCCTCGGCGAAGAGATCCTGATAGACGTCCGAGACGGCCCGCGTGTACGGATCGATGCCGGCGTCGCCGGCGAAGAGGCGGACGAACCACGAACGACCCGCGCCGGGCAGGCTCACACCGACGCGCGGCTGGAGAATTCCGTAGCCCGCGACCACCACGCCGCGCGCCGGATCGAACACCGGCCGGTTCAAGGGATGCGCCATCGTGGCCACGAGCTTCCGGGCGGCGTCGCGCGGCAACTGCGTGTCGGTGTCGAGCGTGATGACATACTTGATCTGCGGCAGCACGGCGGTGTCGCCGACGATGGCCGAAAAGGCATCGCGCGCTCCGGCTCGCAGCAGCGCGTTGAACGCGGCGAGTTTGCCGCGCTTGCGCTCGTACCCCATCCAGCGGCGCTCGCCCGCGTTCCAGCGCCGCGGCCGGTGCAGCAGGAAAAACCGACCGTGGGTCGCCGAGGGGTGACGCTCGTTCAACTGCTCGATGCCGACGCGCACGCGCGCGAGCAGCGCCTCGTCGTCCGGCTCGATCTCGTTCGCGGCATCGCGGAAATCGGTCAGCAGCGCGAAGTGGAGGTGCGGGTCCGGGTTCGCGAGAAAGTGGATCTCGAGCGCCTCAACCAGCCGATCCACGCCCTCCAAATTCGTGATCATCGTGGGCACCACGACGATCGTGCGCTGGTCAGCCGCAATGCCGGCCATGCTCTCCAACCTTGGCAGCAGCCGGGGCTGCACCAGCAGCATCGTCAGCCAGTTCATCAACGCCACCGCCAGTTGACTGGACCCGAGCGCAAACAGCAGCGCGCTCAACCCGAGGGTCCAGCCGTAACCGCCATACCACCGCACCGCTTCGACCCAACCGAGGGTGCCCAGCGCCGTCAGGACGCAAACGCCGCCCACAAAGTACCCCACGGGCTGGTCGCGGATGGCTTGCTCCATCCGCGCCGACCAAGGCCGGCGGACCGCGAGCCGTCGCTCCAGTTTCGGCCGCCCCTCGTCGATCAGATGGCAGCCGATGTGCGCGGCGCGGTCCCCGGGGCCTTTTTCCGCCGCCGCCGCCTCGGCCCGCCCGACCACCTCCTGCGCGATGTCGGTTTCCGTCCGCCCACTGTGACGGGCGAGCCACTCGACCGCATGCCGGTAAACGTCGCGCGTCGGAAAATCCATGCGGCCGTACACGCCGGACGGATCCGTCCGCAGCGTGTGCTCGACCGCGCTCAGCGACTCCACAAATTCCTTCCAGTTCATCGCCGTCAGGAAACGCAGGCTCGCGATGGTGTGACTGACGGACACCTGGTCCGCCGCCTGATTCTGGCCTTCCTGGTGGATGAGCTGCTCCATCGACAGGCCCTGGGCGACGAGCCGCTGTTCGAGCCAGCCGCGCGCCAGGTGCAGCACGGGCGTCTGCCGGGAGAGGCGTTGGCAGAACTCCGCGACAAACGAACTCGTGAGCGGCGGATCCGACTCCGCCATGTCCGCCACGACCACGACGAGGTTGGAGGGCTGCGTTTCCGCCATGTCCTGCAGGCGGTCCACCCAAGTGTCGGCGAGATTGCGGTCACCCCGCGCGAGCGCGAGCCGCGTCGTGATCCGCCGGAGATTCTCGATCAAGCCGAGCCGGAGCATGATCGGGACCGCCCAGAGTTCGCCCAAGCGCAGCGGGCCCGCCGACTGATACGCATCGACGAAGGCACTGAGCGATCCGGCGTCGACCTGGGCGTCGACGTGCGAGATCAGTTCCAGCACGATGTCATAGACCCGCGGCAGACCCACCGAGCGTCCGTCGGCCAAGCTCGGCAGCTCGCGGCTGTAGTTGCGCGGCAAATGTCGCCGCGCCGTCTGAATCTGCTCCTCGACCAGATAGGCGTTGTCGAGCAGCCACTCGGCGGCGGGCGTGATCTGCCGCTTCGACTCGACCGCGACCGACGCGCGGTTGAAATCACGCAACTGGTCCTCGTTGTCGTCGAGGCGCGACAGCAGCACGTTGGAGCGCTGGCCGAAGCGGATGCGGTGCTCCGCGGCGAGCGCCTTCCCATGCTGCTTGAGTTGCTCCACGCTGAAGAGTTCCGCCCGCAGCGGTGGCTCGCTCGCGCGCAGGCGCGGCCGGGTCTGCCTGGCCATCCAAGTCTGCCAACGCATCGATCGGATCAGCATCACGGTCTCGGCGGCGGGCCGCCCATCGAAGCGGACAGGCAATTGGGGCCAGGGTAACGGAACATCCTGACCGCCCGGCAAATTGCCACGGGGGAGCAGTCCGTACGTCGGCTCCGCCCCTGGGAGCGCCGGGGGCCCCCCCCGCGCCGGCCGCCCCGGTGGCCGGCGGGGGCCCCGGGCGCCCCAGGGGGGCCAGACGACCCGCCCG
>JBEIHL010000531.1:0-3640 GCA_040381375.1 Opitutaceae bacterium | reverse complement strand
GGTCCGCGCCGGTCGCAAGAATCTCGGCCGGCGGCGAGGCGTTGAAGAAACTGCAGACGAAACCGACCAGTCCGCGCACGAGGGGAGAAGTGGCGTCGCTGCGAAAATAGCAGCGTCCGTCGCGTTGTTCGCCGATGAGCCACACCACCGAGACACAGCCTTGAACCCGATGGACTTCGATGCGTTCCGCGTCGGGCAGCGGCGGCAGGCGCCTCGCGCGATCGATGACCGCGGCCAGGCGTTCGTGCGGGTCGTCGAATAGGGAGAATTCCGCGACTGTACGCTGCAGTTTATCCGTAAGGGACACGCGGTTAACGTGCGTTCCTACGTGTTTGGCGCAAGCTTGTCACCTGAGCTTCAGGGGACGGTCCAGCGAGTCGTTAATACTCGTGTTCACGAACCATCATGCCCGACAACGTCCTCATTCCGCTGCCTAGTTTTCAGCTCCCGGATGACTTCCCGTGGAGGGTGGGATTTGTTTCGCTGGTGAACGATCAGTTGCGGCGGCTGCGCGCCACCGGACACTTTCTGCCCCCTCGTTTCTTCGGTTACTATTTTCAGAACGGGGCGCCCGTGGGGGTGGGAGGAAGCTGGACCGTGTCGCTCGTTCCGAGCCGCCCGATGACGCTGGTCACCAGCAAACTCGATCGCCTGACCAAGGGTCTCTACAGCATCGCGAGTACGAGCGCGGGCTCGGTGCCCGATTTCATGCTCATCCACGATCGGCGTGGCGGTTCGTGCTGGCTGTGGTCCTTTGATGAGGGCCTTCGCTTTGTCGAAGCCGTCGAGCCCGTGGTCGGTGGTTGGAACGACGCGGAAACCCCGCGCCTGTTCGGCCCCTGAGGTCGCGGGCAGAACGCCTGGGGCGACGCTGGGAGCGCGGCCGTCCCCGGCCGCACTTCAGTTGAGCATCTGATCGGAATGCGAGCGAGAACGTCCGCGCTCCCAGGACAGGCCGCAAACGGGCGAAGACGCCCGCGCCCCCAAGGAAGGGGCCTCCGGACTCAGTTGAAGAAGATCGCCTCGTTCGACTGGAAGAGCGCGTGGGCGAGCTTGGTCCAGGCATCGAGTGGGGTGCGCGATTCAAACACGCCGCCGACCTGGGTGGAGTACTTGCCCTGCTGCTGTTTCTTGGCGGGAGGCGCCTTCTTCGCGACGGCGCGACCGGTCTTTTTCTCCGGCGGCAGGTCGGCCGTCAGGACGACGTCGGTGCCGGTGGGATTGGCTTTCACGTAGCGCAGGCCGAGCGCGACCTCCTGCTTGGTGGGCCAGCGTTGGAAGATCGCGAGGTACAGCAGTGTGACCCGCTCCTCGTCGCTGTTCAGCGTGGCGAACGCCGGCCGGTCGACGAGCTTGCGTGCGGTCTCGATCACCATCGGACTGTTCATCAGGAACAGGGCCTGCTGCGGCACGATGGTCTCGTAACGCTTGCCGGACGAAACGTCGGGACTGGGAAAATCGAACTGCGTGAGCAGCTCCGGCGGATTCTGCCGGTCGATGAGCGTGTAGATGGCGCGGCGCTTGGCGAAATCCTCGCTGCCGATCGCCACCGAGCGGCCGCCGCGGGTGAGATTGAGTTCGCCCGCGATCGCAAGCAGCGAGTCGTGCAGCTCCTCGAACTCAAGCCGGCGCAGGTTGTAGCGCCAGAGCAGCTTGTTGTTCGGATCTTTCTCCGCGTAGGCCGGATTGTTCGCGCTGCTCTGCTGGTAGGCGGCGCTCAGCACGATCGTGCGGTGCAGCGCCTTGATCGACCAGCCGCTCTCGACGAACGTGGACGCCATGAAATCCAGCATCTCCGGGTGCGTGGGCGCCGCCGACATGTTGCCGAAGTCGTCCGGGGTCTCGACGATGCCGCTGCCCCAGTGCTGCTGCCATATCCGGTTCACGAATACGCGGGCGGTGAGGGGGTTCTTCGGATCGGCGATGGCGAGCGCGAGTTCCCAGCGGCCCGAGCCCTTTGTCCACACCGGCCGCTGTTTCGGGTCCGGGGAGAGAATTTCCAGGAAGCGGCGGGGCACCACCTCGCCGCGATTGCCGGCTTCGCCGCGAACCAGGACCGGGTAGTCCCGGGCCGCCTGCCGCGGGTTGATCGACTGGATCTCATAGAGCGCGTTTACCCGCGCGGGCGCGCCGGGGTGCTGGGACTCGAGATTGCCGAGGTCGCGCTGCAGCTCACGCTCGGCGCGCTGCAGTTGTTGCCGGGTCCGCGGATCGATCCGGGAGCCTGGTGCCATCTCCGCGCTCTTGGCCTTTCCCTTGCCGCCGGCCGACTTGAGGGCCCGGCGAAGCTCCTCCTGCTGCTTCTTGAGTTCCTCCCCGCGCTTCGCGAGCGCGGCGGATTTCTCGAGGTAATCGAGCAGCGCGTCGGTCTTGGGCACGTTGACCTGAAGCGTCGGGAGTTCGGCGGGCTGGAGACTGTTGGCGAATACGCCGTACAGCGAGTAGTAGTCCTTGGTGGGGACCGGATCGAACTTGTGGTCGTGGCACCGGGCGCAGGCGACCGTGAGGCCGAGGAACGCCTTCGTTGTGACGTCGATCTGGTCGCCGATGATGTCGTCGCGGCGGCCGTTGAACTGGTTGCCGAGCGTGAGAAATCCCATGGCGGCGAGCGGGTACCGGTTATCCGGCACGGGCTGGCCCTTGTCCTTCGCCATTTTCTCAATCGCCGCCTGCACGCGGTCACCGGCGAGTTGATGGATGATGAACTCGTTGTAAGGCATGTCGGCGTTGAATGCCTTCACGACCCAATCGCGGTACGTAAACGCGTGCGGGAAACGCAGGTCCTCCTGGCCGCGGGCGTCGCCCTTGGAATCCGAATAGCGCGCCATATCGAGCCAGTAGCGGGCCCAGTGTTCGCCGTACGCTGCCGAGGCGAGTAGCCGGTCGACGATCTTCGTGAACGCCTCGGGTGACGTGTCTTTCACGAAGGCCTCGACCTCCGCCGGATGCGGCGGCAGGCCGATGAGATCGAAATAGACGCGCCGGATGAGCGTGGCTTTTTCCGCCGGCTGGTTCGGGGCCATCCCGGAGGCCTCGAGCTTGGCGAGGACGAAATTATCGAGCGGGCTCTTCACCCAAGCTGCGTTCTGCACGGCCGGGAGCGCGGGCTTTTTCACGGGCTGGAAGGCCCAATGCTGCCGGCCGACGCCGCCGTAGCGGTTGCCGGCAACACCCTGCGGCGCGGCCGAGCGCGGGTCCGGTGCGCCGCGGCGCACCCATTCCGTGAGGTCGGCGATCTGCTGGTCGCTGAGCTTCTCATCCTTCGGCGGCATCTGCAGGTCTTCATCCTTGTAGCGGATGGCATGGATCAGGAGGGAATCATCGGGCTTGCCCGGCACGAGGGCGGGGCCCGAATTGCCGCCGTGCAGGATGGCCTCGCGTGAATCGAGGAGCAGGCCGCCGCGGACCTTGTCGCCTTCCTTGCTGTGGCACTTATAGCAGTGCTGGGAGAGGACGGGCCGAACCTTGGCCTCGAAGAAGGCCAGGTCTTCAGCCGAGATCTTCGGCGCAACGACCGGATGACCGGCAGGCAGATCGGCGGCGCGCGCCACGGGGGCGAAGGCCAGCGTGAGCATGGTGCCGACGGCGGCGACGTGACGGCTCAGGTTTAAGTTCGGAATAGCAGCCTGGGGACAGGCTG
>JBEIHL010000530.1:0-3647 GCA_040381375.1 Opitutaceae bacterium | reverse complement strand
GTGCGCATCGGCCGGCAACGGCCCGGGCGACGCCGCCACGCCCGCCCCGGAAGGACGTGAGACCTCCGAGGCCGCCGAGGTCACCGGCTCAGCCTCGATCCAAGGCAGTTTCGCGATCTCCGTGTGCAGCGCCAGGGCCGGCACGTCCGTGTAAACCTTGGCCGTGAGATTGGCATCGGAATGCCCAAGAACCTCCTGGGCGACCCGCTGATTGATGCCGTAACGGACGCCGAGCGTCTGCCAGGTCTTACGGAACAAATGAAAGTGAACGGACCGGCCGAGCGCGTCCACCCGCTCGATCCCGGCCCGCTTGAGGTCGCCGCGCAGAAGGTCGCAGGTCGGCCACCGGAACCAGAACACCGGTTTGCCGAGCATGTGGGTTTCCTCGGGCTTCGGCCGTAGCGCCTTCAACTCGCCGACGATTTCGGGCCGCAGCGGCACCGCCCGCTTGTCTTTGTCCTTCGGCGTACTCTCGCGGAACAGCGCGTAGGGCTTCGCCTCGTCCAGGTGCAGATCGGCCCACATGAGTGAGCGCACTTCGCTCTTCCGCTGGCCGGTGTAGAGCAGCATCTGGTAGGCGAGCCGGCGCCGGCCCGCGATCGCGAAGAGCCGTTGCAGTTCGTCCTCCGTGAACGCACGACACGGCCGCACCTGCTTCCCGCGCGTTTCGACGTGGGGAACCTTCGCGAGCGGGTTCACCATCAGGCGGTCCGTCTGCACGAGCCAGTTCAGGAACGCGTTCGCCGAGAGGTGAAATTCCTTCTTCGTCTTCGGCGAGAGCTTGAGGCTCGCGCGCCACTTCACGAACGCGTCGGCCCGGATGTCGCGCAAGACTTTCCAGTTGTTCTCCGCGATCATTCGCCGCACCCGGGTCGTCGTGTCGCGCACATGCTTCGGATTCAGCTCACGACCGCGCAGATCTGCCTCGTAGTCGCTGACGAGTTCGGCGAGTTGCGTGCCGGCGGCAACACGCACCGCTTTCGGTGCGACGATGCCTTCCGCCTCGCGCTGCTTTTCCAGCACGATTGCCCGGAGCCGCTTCCGCGCGACCTCACGGTCCGGCGTGTTGAGGCTCACGCGCACCGGTTTCGCACCTTTATCGAGGGAATAGCGGCCGCAGAACACGCGCGAGAGAACGCGCTTCCCGTCGACGATCCGCGAGGGTCTAAAAACGTATTCGATCATGATTGCACTCCGAGTACTTGACCGCGGACGCATCGAGGAACCGTTGCAGCTCGCTCGGCCGCACCCGCGGCGTTCGTTCGCTGACCTTCACGAAAGCGATTCTGCCGCCGTCGACAAGCCGCCGGAACTGGCGCAACGAGATTCCCAGGACCCGGGCGGCGGCCGCGAAATTCAGCAACGGCTCAACGGCGCTCGCCTCCTCGGCGCCAGGCGACGTTCCCGCGTGACGCAGCGCACTCGCAACCACACGGCTGCACCGACGGGTTTTCTTGGCAGTATCGGCGCGCAACGTAGACGCAGCGGTCGGTGCGATCGCCGGCATCGAAGGTGCGCGGTGAAACGTGGGACCGGCGGACGCGCCATCCGTTTCGAGCAAGGAGTGGTTCGTGACGTTCATGACACCCCGATGATCTGCGGCGCAACCCGCACGCTCAATCGACCTGCCCTACCGCAAATGGTCCCATGTCGTTCCCCCAAATCCGGTCGCCCCCTCCCGGTCCCCTCCCCTTCGTCGACCGTCCGAGGCTACGATCAGCCGAGTCGGTCTTCGCTCACTTGCATGACTTGTTTGGCTACAGACGCAAAACCCTAAGGACTTCTTAGGTTTCTAAGTCGCTGAAGCCCGTTGCCACAAAACGCCTCCATCCGCCGACGGCGACTACCCTGTTCACGGTAGATCGCGCACGAGCCGAAAACCACACGACGCGTCGGCTCGGCTGCGCCTCGGGGGTGCCGCCGCACGAAAAAAGCAGGGCGCTCGCCGCCGCCCCCGCCCCCCGGCTCGGGGCAACAAATGACAAGAAAGCAAAGGCCCGCGCGCTCGTTGGATCGCATTCGAAGATGCCTCGCCGGCTTTAAAAGCTGTCGGGAGCTTTTAAAATTTAGGCCCCTTTTCTTTAATTCCTCGGTCGATTGGGGCCAGCAAAGTGCGCACACCCATAACTTGGCCTACACCGCGAGCTTGAGTAATCGGCAAAAACATCGGCAAAATCCCCACTTCCGACGGCGCCGAATATTCTTTAACCTTTTGTCCCATGCGCATAAACCTGCGCCTAAGATCGGCGAAAATATCGGCAACAATGCTCACGAAAACGGCCATCGAGCCCGTCATCCCCACCCAGAAGCTCCGTCCTCTGGAGGACCTGGCGTGCACGATTGTCGAACGGTCCGCCCGTCTTTCGGCCAAGCTGCGGGAGCCGTTGCGGGTCCAGCTGGCCGAGCTGACCCGCTGGATGCACTGCTACTATTCGAATCTGATCGAAGGCCAGCAGACCCGCGTGCGGGACATCGAGGCGGCGCTCAAAAAAGACTTCGCGGCCGAGCCGAAGAAACGCGATCTGCAGCAGCTTTCGCTGGCGCATCTGGAGGTCCAGCGGTGGGCCGCAGCCCAGACCGGATCGCCCTTCCCCGCTGACTTCATCCGCGAATTGCACCGGCACTTCTACGCGCAGCTTCCAGACTCCATGCGCGTCGCCACCACCTCGAGAGGTGAAAAAACGCCGCTCACTCCCGGTGAACTGAGAGACCGCGACGTGGAGGTTGGAACGCACGTCGGACCGCCGCACGAACTCGTCCCTGAGTTGCTCAGCCATTTTCAATGGCGCTACGAGTCGGCGGATTGGTCCCGCATCCAGCGCATCATTGCCATCGGCGCGAGCCACCACCGCCTCGCCTGGATTCACCCTTTCCGCGACGGCAATGGACGCGTGGTGCGGCTGTTTTCGGACGCGTTGATCCGGCAACTCGGGATCGATGGCGGCGGGTTATGGTCGGCGTCGCGCGGCTTCGCGCGGAATCGGGACGAATACTACCAGCGTTTGTCCAACGCCGACCAGGAACGCAGCCGTTCCAGCGCGGACGACGGCCGGGGTCATCTCAGCGAACGCGCACTCTGGGATTTCTGCGAATTCACGCTCCGCGTGATGGCCGACCAGATCGCTTTCATGGAGCAGTTGCTCGAGTTCGACGGCCTCGAGCGGCGCATCGAGCATTATGTCCGCGTCGTGGATGCCCAGGTCGCTCCCGAAGCCGACCGCGTTTTTCTCCTCCTGCGTGAGGCCCTGCTGCGCGGCGAATTTCCGCGCGGTGAAGCGGCCCGCATCGTGAACGCCAGCGAGCGCACGGGCCGCACCATCCTGACCCTTGCGACCGAGTCGGGATTGCTGGTGTCCGACACCCCCAAAGCGCCCGTGCGCCTCGCCCTGCCGGCAAAAGTGCACGAGACTTACTTCCCGCAGTTGTTTCCCGTGAATCAGGTCACGGGCGATGTCGGGTGATCTTGTCGAGACGTGACGCGAAATCCCGATTCCGCGCAGGAAGAACTCGATGACATGCCACTCAGGGCCGAAGGGATCGCACAGCGCGCGCAGTTTGTCTCGGCACGCTGACCAGCATTCAGCGGCCTGACTCAGTTCGATTCCCCTATGCGGGGTAGTATTCCACTTTCCCGAAGGTGGTGAGAT
>JBEIHL010000529.1:0-3650 GCA_040381375.1 Opitutaceae bacterium | reverse complement strand
GGTCAGCAGCACCTGGGCAACGGTGAGCCCATGCGGGTCGAAGCCGCGCTGCCAGGTTTCCATCAGGAGGCTCTGGCCGACGGCGGCGCAGGCCTGCTTTTTCGTCACTTCCTTCGGCTTCTTGGTCAGCCCGAGTCGGCCCATGCCGAGACCGACCGCCCCGGAGCTCACGACGATCACCTCGCATTTCTCCTCCCGGAGCCGGGCGATCTGCGCGCAAAGACTCGCGATTCGGTTGGTATCGAGTTGCCCGATACCGGTGGTCAGCACGCCGGTGCCGAGTTTGATCACGACCCGGCGGGGCCGGTTCGTGGTCAAACTCGCGGCGATGGGCGATGGGCGATGGGTAATCGGGGATGACATCAGGCGGCGGGCTTCGGCCGATCGCCCCGGGCCAATCGCCCCGGGCCTGGACCGTTTGAGCTCCGCTCAAACGGTCAGCAAATCCTTCTCCTTGTGCGCGAGGTGCGTATTGATGTCGGCGATCGATTTGTCGGTCGAAGTCTGAATGTCCTTTTCGAGCCGCTTGGCTTCGTCCTCGGGCAGCTTGGCCTTCTTGACGTGTTCAATCGCGTCGCGGCGGACGTTGCGCACATGGACGCGGCCTTCCTCGGCCATCCGGTGCGCATTCTTCACGAATTCCTGGCGCCGCTCCCGGCTCATGTCGGGCAGCGGGATGCGGATCGTCTTGCCGTCGATGATTGGGTTGAACCCCAGGTTGGCGTCGATGATGCCCTTCGCGATCGCCTTGGAGATACTCGCGTCCCACGGCTGGATTTGAATCAGCCGGGCATCCGGCGTCGTGATCGCAGCGCACTGTTTCAGTGGCGTCATCGATCCGTAGGCCTCGACCAGCACGGTCTCCACCATCTGGGGCGTCGCCTTGCCCGTATGGATCGCGCTGAACTCGTGCAGCGTGTGGTCGACGGCTTTCTTCATGCGCGTCTGCGCATCAGTCAGAATGGGATGGGACATTTGGTATCAGGGTTGAACGTTGAAAGTTAGAAGAGGAACGCGAAGCGGGCGAAGCGAATTGAGTGATGCCGGTGACGTTGAGGTTTCTGACTTTAACCACGGATCACACGGATCACACAGATTCTGACTTCATCCGTGCCATCCGTGGTTGGAGCTAATGGTCAGTTCCGAACCAGCGTGCCGATCTTCTCGCCCGAGATCGCCTTGCGGATGGCGTGCTTGTCGTTGAGGTCGAACACGAGGATCGGGACGTTGTTGTCCATGCAGAGGGAAAACGCCGTGGAATCCATCACGTTGAGCCGCTGCTTGAGCGCATCGATGAAGGTGATCTGGTCGAACTTCACGGCGTCGGCGTGCTTCTTCGGATCCTTGTCGTAGATGCCGTCGACCTTGGTGGCCTTCATGATGATATCGGCGTGCATCTCGCTCGCGCGCAGCGCCGCCGTGGTGTCAGTCGAGAAATACGGATTGCCGGTCCCCGCCACGAAGATCACCACGCGCCCCTTCTCAAGGTGCCGGATGGCGCGGCGGAGGATGAACGGCTCGGCAATCTGGTTCATCGGGATGGCCGACTGGACCCGCGTATTTACACCTTGCTTCTCCAGGCAGTCCATCAGCGCCAAGCCGTTGATCACGGTCGCGAGCATGCCCATGTAGTCGCCGGTCGTGCGATCGACCCCGCGCTTCTCGCCCTGGAGTCCGCGGAAGATGTTGCCGCCGCCGATCACCACGCACACCTGTACGCCAAGTTCGTGTATCTCCTTCACCTGAGCGCAGATCTCGCTAAGGGTGGCGCCATCGATCGGGTCGCCTCCCTTGGTGCCGCGAAGCACCTCGCCTGAGAGCTTCAGGACGACGCGCTTGTAGATGGTGCGGAGTTCCGCGGGCTTCGTGTCACGCATTTCGCTCAGGAAACGGCCGGGGAAAATCGGCGTCAATGCCCGAGATGCCGGCGGGAGCGTTCCCCGCCGCCACTTGCGCGTCAGAATCGCCTCGCGTTCAGAATCGGCCCGTGATGCCCGTCACGAGTTTCTGCGCGAAGTTGCGCCAGCTATCGTTGCGGTCCCGGTAGAGCCGGTAGCGGTCGTCGAGCGGGACCGCGAAGATGTTATCCACGTCGAAGAAGACACTGAGATTCCTCGAGAACGCATAACGCGAACGCCAGTTCCACGTCGTCTTCGCGACCTGATACTGGACCAACGAGGGGGTCGCCGAATTCGTCGTCAGGTATTCTCCGCGGTGCGTGGCCAGGATGCGCAGGTCGAAGCCGAAGCCGCGGTAGCTCAAACCGATATTGCCGGTCTTCGGCAGAAAGCCGGCGAGACTGCTGGTCGTGACCACGGCGCCGGGAGCGCCGTAGTTTCCCTCCGTCTTGAGCGTCGTGTAGTTCATGCTCACACCCAGCCCGCGCGCCCAGCCGGGCAGGAACGTGAGTTGCTGGGCGTAGTTGAACTCGAAGCCGTCGATCTTCGCGTAGCCCCCGTTCAACTGCGTCGTCAGCGCGTAACCCTCGTAGAGGCCATCGAACCCGTTGTCCGCCCCGCGGCCGACCGTCTGGCTGCTGTCGGTGTAGATGTAGTCACGGATGTCCTTCTTGAACGCCCCGACGGAAATCACGCCCTGGGACTTGAAGTAGTATTCCGCCGTGAGGTCGAAACTGTCCGCGTACTGCGGCTTGAGGTTCGGGTTGTTCCGGGTGACGCGCATCGAGAGGTCGTCGATACTGTCGAGCGGGATGATGGAGCCGAACGCCGGCCGGCCGATGCCGGTGGACCAGCTCAGGCGCGCGAGAAACCCAGGGAACGGTTCATACTTCAGATGCACGCCGGGAAAGGTGCTGCGGTAGTCGCCCTTGTTCGTCCGGCGGCCGCCGAATTGCGCCTGCGCCCGGCGGCGGGCCTCGTCGTCGGTGACGGCGCCGACCCAGGCCGCGCGACGCGCCCGCTCCTCCGGCGACAGGAAATTCAGCGGGCCTTCGCCCTCCACGCTTGTGTCCTCGACGCGGACGCCGGCCAGGACGGAAACGTCACCGAGCCGGACATTGCCCATGACATAGCCGGCCATGATGGTCTCGGTGATCGTGCGCAATCCCTGCGCCCTGCTCTGGGCACTCGTGGGCACGTTCTCCCGCCACTGGCTCGGATTGTCGCGGCGGTGTCGGGCGACGGCGAAGGGCTCCGGAAAAATCGGGGCGTCGCCTTTGCCGGAAAGATAGTGCGAAACGATGTCTTTGGTGCGGTCTCCGGCCGTGTCCGCGAACTGGCCGAGCGTAGAGCGATCGTCGGCATTGCCGAGCACGCCGTCGGGACCGGTGTAATCCCACGGACGCGACCACTCCCACAGCTTGCGCCACTGCTCCTGCACGTTGAGGCCCGTCTTCACGAAGGTCGGGATTTTCCAGGTGAACTCCTTGCGCAAATCGAATTTGCCGCCGTACACCTTGTCGTAGCCGCGGCGGTCGTTCTGCGTGATGCGCACGCCGGAATAGTTGGTCAGTTCCCGAAAGCTTGGCCCGGCGGTCTGCGTGATGGTCGGAATGTCCTGATCGCGGGAACGATCGATCGTGAACCCAACGCCGCCGAGCGACATCGTCACCGCCCCGTTGGGCGACGACTTGTATTTCTCGTCGTCGTGGGACTGATCGTAGTAGGTCGCGGCGTCGGAGTAGGTGAGGC
>JBEIHL010000528.1:0-3652 GCA_040381375.1 Opitutaceae bacterium | reverse complement strand
GGGGTATTCGGGCGCGGACTGCTTCCCGCTGGCCGACACGCTGGCGGCAATTCGCGGAGCCGCGACCCGTCTGGCCCAGCGCGGAACAGATGCGCAGCCGTGGCGCGTGCCGGGGCCGGTCGAAATGATGTTCACGTTCAACGACGGCCCCTACCTCGCGGCGCTACGCCGGCACTCGCCCAACGATTTTCCCTCCGATTCCGTCCTGCGTTTGGCTGGCACCTCTGTCACCGCCATCTGGGCCGATTACTGGCAGCGAAAACTGCAGGTCCAGGACAGCCTGCGGAGAACACCATGACCGCGTCGCGCCGCCTCGTCGAATCGCTTCGCACCTCGACTCCGTTGATTGGTTCGTGGATTCAAACAGGTTCGCCGGCCGCGGCGGAGATGCTGGCGGATGCGGGCTTTCATTGGCTCGGCTTGGACTGCGAGCACTCTTCCTCCGACATTGCCACAGTGGAGAGCATTGCCCGGGCGATTCAGGGTCGCGACACCGCGCTGCTGGTACGGGTTACGCAGTGCGACGCGATTGAGATCAGGCGTTGCCTTGACGTGGGGGCGAGCGGCGTGATCGTGCCGATGGTCGAGTCCGCCGAACAGGCGCGGCGGGCGGTCAGGGCCGCCAAGTACCCTCCGCTCGGTAATCGCGGTTATTGCTTTGGGCGAATGAACCAATGGGGCGGGCGGTTTGATGATTACGCCCGCACGGCCAACGACGGCACGATCGTGGTCGCAATGATCGAATCCCGGGCCGGCGTCGAAAACATTGAAGCCATCCTGGCGGTCGAGGGGCTCAGCGGGGTGTTCATCGGGCCCTATGATTTGAGCGGCTCATATGGTCTGCCGGGCCAGCTGCAGCATGAGGTCGTCCGTCGCGCCTATGATTCCGTCGTCCGCGCCTGCCGCGCCGCCCGGGTGCCGGCCGGGCAGCACATCGTGCATTCCACCCAGGCAAAGATCGAGACGGCGATGGCCGAGGGCTTCACGTTGATCTGTCTCGATGCCGACAGCATTTTCATCAGGGAGGCCGCTCGCACCGCCCTCGCCGCCGCGACGGGCAGCACTCCATGAGCGATTCACTTTCGGAGTTCGCGCGCCTCGGCCTCGTGCACCACATGCTCTATGCGCGCAGCGTGGAGGATCCCGAGTTTCATGTCGCGACCCTGGAAGCGATGTTGCAGCGGACGGACATCGAGACGCTCGATTGCTGCCTGCCGTATGGCGCCGAGCGTCAGGCGCGCCTAGTGGAAGCGATCCGGACGAGCGGCAAGGAGCACGTCGCGTTCGCCATACACCTTTTTCCCCTGCGCAAGTTGTCACTGGCCGCAACGCTCTACGCCGAGCAGGCGCAAGTACGCCTGATCGTGGACGACATGATCGCGCAGGCGGCGGCCATCGGCGCGACGGGATTTGTTTTCGCGTCCGGCGGACCGCCGTTCGCCGAGGCGACCGCGGCGCACCACCGTGCCTTTCATGAGTTCTGTCGATGGCTGTGTGCCCGGCTCGCGCGACACAACATCGACGCCCTGCTCGAGCCGTTCGATTTCGACCACGACAAGAAATTTCTCTACGGCCCGCTGGATCGGAACCTCGAACTGGTGGCCCGATTGCGGGAGGAGTTTCCCAATGTGGGCATCGAACTCGACATGGCGCACCTCCCGCTGATGCGCGAGAATTTCGCCTCCGCCATCCGGCGCACCGCGCCCTGGCTGAAACGTGTGCATCTGGGCAATTGCGTGAGCCGAGACCGTGCAGATCCATTCTACGGCGACAAGCACCCCCCGATGGGCTATCCCGGCGGCGACATCGACGTGCCGCAATTGGTGGAGATTCTCTCGACGCTCAAGGAGACGGGATTCCTCCGCCGCGTCGACCGCGGTGACGTACTCGTGGAGATCAATCCGTTTCCCGGGCGATCGGCCGATGAATCCGTGGAGGACAATTTCAAGCGCGTGCACGCGGCGTGGCAAATCGTAATCAGCAAGGCGGCCACTGCAGGCGCGATCCCGGCCCCCGCAAAGCCTTGAAACGACCCTGATGGGAGCGCCTCCAAACTCCATCCCGCCCGGACCGGCGGAGGCAAGGCGGGCGAGCCGTTATCGGTGGGTAATTTGCGCGCTGCTCTTTTTTGCCATCACGATCAACTACGTCGATCGGCTGGTGTTCGGGCTCCTCGCACCGGAGCTGAAAAAGATCTTCCATTGGAGCAATTCCGACTACGCGGACATCGCGTTCTGGTTTGAGGTGGCCTACGCCATCGGACTGGTGAGCGCCGGCCGGATTCTCGATTGGTGCGGGACGCGGATCGGGCTCGGCGCGTCGTTGCTGGGTTGGAGCGTGGCGTCGGGGTTGCATGCCCTGATGAGTTCAATCCCGGGCTTCAGTGCCGCTCGATTCATGTTGGGTTTGTTTGAGGCGGGCGGATTTCCGGCGGCCGTCAAGGTCACGGCGGAATGGTTCCCCAAGAGGGAGCGTGCCCTTGTCGCCGGCTTTTTCACAGCGGGGGCAAATGTCGGTGCCATTGTCGCGCCGCTGGCGGTGCCCTGGTTGCTGGTCCACTTTGGCTGGCAGTGGGCTTTTTGGAGCACCGCAGCGGTCGGCCTGATTTGGCTCTTTTTCTGGCTCTGGCTTTACCGGCTTCCTGAGTCCCATCCGCGCGTCTCGGCCGAGGAACTGGCGCACATCCGCAGTGATCCGCCGGAACCGGTCGGCCCGCCGATTCCTTGGCTGGGCCTGTTCCGCCTGCGCCAGACTTGGGCGTTCATCCTGCCGAAATTCTTCACCGACGCCGTGTGGCGCTGGTACCTCTATCTCCTGCCGCTGTTCTTCAATCAGAACTTCAAGCTGGATATCAAAATTTCGGCCTGCCGTTCCTGACAATTTATTGCATGGCCGATTTGGGCAGCATCGTCGGGGGCTGGCTCTCTTCCGCACTCGTGAAACGCGGCTGGTCGGTCAACGCCGCCCGCAAGTCCGTCATGCTCGGCTGCTCCCTCTGCGTCCTGCCGGTCATGTTTTGTACCGTGGTCACGAACATGTGGACGGCCGTGTTTTTCGTCGGCCTGGCTGCTGCGGCGCACCAGGGCTTTTCCTGCAATATCTTCACCATCGTGTCCGATATTTTTCCCAAGAGCGCCATCGCCTCGGTGGTCGGAATCGGCGGGACCGCCGGCGCGTTCGGCGCGATGGGCTTGCTGGCGCTCACCAGCCGGATACTGCAGGCGCAGACCGATCGCGGCGAATCCAGCGGTGGCTTCACCGTGCTGTTTGTCATCGCCGGCTTGGCCTACCTCATGGCGATGGTCTGCCTGCACGGACTCGCGCCTCGTCTCGAACCCGTCCGACCGGATCAAATCGGCCCGCGGCGGACGCAAGATCGGGTTCGTTGATCAATAAAACTCTGCTCCAGGAACACCAGAACCGGACCCCTCCATGAAACAATCTTCGCGCGAACCTCTCTGCCGCCGCCGCTTTCTCGCCACGGCCGGAGCAGTACTGACCCTGCCCATGATACTTTCCGGCTGCGTTACGGCGCGGGGCCGCCGGACCCGGCCCTCCAATCGGATTCACCTTGGCGTTGTCGGGTGGGGCCTGCAGGGACCGCACAACACCCGGTCGTTCCTCTTCGAGGAGGACTGCCGCGTGGTCGCGG
>JBEIHL010000527.1:0-3653 GCA_040381375.1 Opitutaceae bacterium | reverse complement strand
GGTCGCGTGCTCGCCGCCCTCGACCGGCTCCAGCTCTGGGATCGCACCGTCGTCATCTTTCTCGGAGACCACGGCTATCATCTCGGTGAACGCGACTGGTGGAACAAGAACACCCTTTTCGAGCGCAGCTGCCGCGCTCCGCTGATGATCGCCGCGCCCGGCATCAAGCCAGGCGTCGCGCGCGGGCTCGTCGAGTTCGTCGACCTTTTCCCGACCGTCGCCGAACTGTGCGGCCTCGCCCCGCCACCGCAGCTCGCCGGGCAAAGTCTCGTCCCGCTCCTGCGCGACCCGGCGGCGCCCGGCAAATCCGCCGCGTTCACCCTCGTGGTCCGCAGTCCCCAGCAGCGCGGCGACTCCGTCCGCACGGAGCGCTGGCGCTACACCCGGTGGAGCGACGGTACCGCTGAGCTCTACGATCACGCCGCGGACCCCGAGGAAACGCGCAACGTCGCCGCTGCCCACCCGGAGGTCGTCGCCCAACTGCGCAAACTCCACGCCGAGCTCACTCGCGACGCCCCCGTTCGTCCCGCCGCGCCGGCCAAGGCGGAGAATAAAACTCCCTGACCGTGACCCACCGCCGTATGTTCGCCGTCTTGCCCTTTCGTCTGCCGGTACTTTTCCTCGCCGCCTTCCTCGCCCTGGCTCGCGGTGCGGAGACGTCGCGCGTCGATCCGTCCACCCTCACCGGCAAGGTCATGGTCGGCTACCAGGGCTGGTTCAACGCCGAGGGCGACGGCGCGAAGCGCGGCTACAACCACTGGACCCGCGGCGGCGTCAAACCCGCGCCGGGCAACGTCCGCGTGGACATGTGGCCCGACCTCTCGGAGTTCCCCGCGGCGGAGCGTTTCCCGACCGACCTCGTGCACGCGGACGGCACGCGCGCGGAAGTCTTCAGCTCGTATCTCCGGCCGACGGTCGGACGCCACTTTGCCTGGATGCAGGAGCACGGCATCGACGGCGTATTTCTTCAGCGTTTCATCAACTCGCTGGCGCGCGGCAACTCGCTCGCGGCCAACAACGCCGTCCTCAAGAACGTCCGCGCCGGCGCGCGCGAGCACGGCCGCGTCTATGCGCTGATGTATGATCTCAGCAGCCTCGCGCCCGGCAAAGCCGACGTGCTGATCGCCGATTGGAAAAAGCTCCTGCGCGATACGCGCCTCACGAGCGATCCCGCCTACCTCCGCCACCGCGGCAAACCGCTGCTCGCCCTCTGGGGCTGCGGCTTCAAGGACGACGACAAGCCGCGCCCCACGCTCGAGGACTGGCGGAATATTCTCACGTTTCTCAAGGAGGACCGCGAGAGTGGGGGGCTCGCCCTGATGATCGGCGTGCCGAGCTTCTGGCGCACGTTGGGCCGCGACTCCATCGTCGACCCGGCGCTCCTCGAAATCCTGCAACTTGCCGACGTGATCTCGCCGTGGACTCCCGGCCGCTACCGCACGCCCGGAGCCGCCACCGCGCACGCGGCCGCCGTCTGGCAACCGGACATCGCCTGGTGCCGCGAGCGGGGCATCGATTTTCTGCCGGTCGCCTTTCCCGGCTTCAGTTGGCACAACATGAAGGGCGCCCCGCTCAACGCCATCCCCCGGCTCCACGGCCGTTTCTTTTGGTCGCAAATCACCGCCGCCCGGCGCGCCGGTGCCGAGATGCTCTACGTAGCGATGTTTGACGAAGTCGACGAAGGCACCGCGATCTTCAAGGTGACGAATCATCCGCCCACCGGGCCCGGCGACGGCGTGCAGTTTGCGACCTACGAAGGCCTGCCCAGCGACCACTACCTCCGTCTCACCGGGCTCGCCGGCCCGGTCCTGCGCGGCGAGCTCGCGGCGGGCGACGAGCCGCCCCTGCCGATACCGATGGTGCCGTGAAGCCATCGTTGTCCGCTCGGATCGTGAGCATGGCATGAGCACGCGCGGCAATTGATGTAAGCCGGACTTCGTTGTCCCGCGTGCGACTGCCCTCGCCCGAAAAGGGGCTGTTCGTGGGGCGCAAGACGTGCCACGATTTCCCCGTGCACCGACGGGGCCGCCCCTCGGAGTCGCCGGGTCTTACCCATCCCTGCAACCCTTTCTCCTATGAAGAACCCCTGCCTCGCCCTGACGCTGTCTCTCCTCGTGGGACCTGCGCTTGCTCAATCGGTCGCTCCACCTGCTCGCTCAGCGGCTGGTTCAGCCTCGGCGGTAGAGGAAGAAACCGTCGTCCTGAATCCCTTCATTGTCAGCACCGAGGCCAACAAAGGCTATTACGCCTCGGAGACGCTGTCGGGGACGCAGCTGAAATCCCAGGTCCGCGACCTGGCGAACCCGATCACGATTCTGACCGAGGAATTCATGCGCGACATCGGCGCCGTGAATTATGAGGAGGCCCTGGAGTTTCTGCCCAGCACCCAGGCGTTCAAAGGCGACACCTCCGACACGGAGTCCGTCACGTCGCGCACCGGCACGCCCTTCGTGGTGCGCGGCTTCCGCTCCACCTCGCTGACCAATAATTTTTTCACCAGTCGCATCAAGGTGGACAATTTCAACACCGAGACGGTGACCCAATCCCGTGGGCCCAACTCCCTGCTCTTCGGTCTGGGCTCGGTGGGCGGAGGGCTCGACGCCACCAACAAGGCGGGACGATTCAACGCCGACAGCTACGGCCTGGAAGTTCGCTTCGACTCGGAAGGCTCGAAGCGCGCCAGTGTAGATGTTAACCGGATTGTCATTCCCGACAAAGTGGCGCTGCGCTTCGCCGCCTTGTCCCACGATCAACGCACTCCGCGGGAATTTCAGTATATGCGCCGCAACTCCGCCTATCTGAATCTGACGCTGCAGCCCTTCAAAGGCGCGACGATCAACCTCAATGCTGAGACCGGTCGGATCGACGAACTGAATCCCCGGCCTTATCTGGCCTATGACAGCGTGTCCGCGTGGCTGAACGATCCCCGGATTCCGCTCCAGAAAGCGAATACGATCGACCTGGCCCTGGTCCAAACCGGCAGCACGGCGGCCCGCAATGCCGCGCGAAACATCATCCCCGGCGTTTCCCAAGGTTTCTCCACCACCAACTATCTAGTTTACGTGATGAACGCCCCGCAACTGGGCGTGCAGAACTGGAATCTCAAATCCCGGGGCTCGGAAGCCTTCGTCAACGGCCTGACACAAAATCAGACGAGCATCTCGAGCGCGACCCGCGTGCCGGGCGTGGACTTCCCGTTGGACACCGTCGTCTCCGGGCCATCGGACTATTTCAACACCACCTACGACAAACTCTCGGCGTCGTGGCAGCAACAGATCCTGGCGAAGACCTTCTTCGAATTGGCCGGAGCCTACGAGAAATCGAAGAACGAAGACTGGCAGCCGATCTCGCGGGGAGACTACGAGGTCTTCATCGACAATAATTACTATCTGCCCACGCAACTGGCGGCGAACAACCCCGATCCCACCAAACCGCTCAACCCCTATTTCGGCACTCCCTATGTGGAGTCCAACAGCACGCTGCAGAACCGCAGCACCACGATGAAACAGTATCGGGCGACGCTGACCCGGCAGTTCGACCTGAGTCGGTTCGAGCCGATCAAGGGATTCGATTTCGGCAAGTTCACGGCGGTGGCGTTTCATTACTACCGGCATGTGGACAGCTACTTTCAGCAGCCGGAGGAAATGACGACG
>JBEIHL010000526.1:0-3654 GCA_040381375.1 Opitutaceae bacterium | reverse complement strand
GCCCGGATCGGCGAGTTGGTCGCCGCGCTGGTCGAGGATGGCTCGACGCTGCAGATGGGCATCGGCGGCATTCCCGATGCCGTGCTCTCCCGGCTGCATGGCAAGCGGGACCTGGGCATTCACACCGAGATGTTTTCCGACCGGGTCGTGGAGTTGGTGGAGTCGGGCGCCGTCACCAACCGCAACAAGGTCGTCGGCGCCGGGCGGATCGTGACGAGTTTCGTCAACGGCACCCGGCGGCTGTTCGACTTCGTGCACGACAACCCGCTCGTGGCCTTCTATCCCTGCGACTGGACCAACGACACCTCGGTCATTCGCAAGAACCCGAAGGTGGTCGCGATCAACTCCGCGCTGCAGATCGATCTTTCCGGTCAGGTGTGCGCCGATTCGATCGGACACCGGATCTACTCCGGCATCGGCGGCCAGATGGATTTCATTCGCGGCGCGGCGCTCTCCAAAGGCGGCAAGCCGATCATCGCGCTGCCCGCGACCGCGGCGCGGGGCACGGTGTCCCGGCTGGTCGTGCAACTCAACGGTGGCGCCGGAGTCGTCACCACCCGCGGCCACGTGCACTGGGTGGTCACGGAATACGGCGCGGTGAACCTCCACGGGAAATCCCTGCGCGAGCGGGGCGAGGCCCTGATCTCGATCGCGCATCCCGATTTTCGGGCCGAGCTCCGACGCGACCTGGCCGCGGCGCGGACCTTCCCGGGACGTCCCGCCGCCTAGACGGTGGAGCAGCGTGTCCCCACGCTGCTGGTTTGGGTTCCGGGCGAACGACCGTGGCGTTCAAAAAATCCCACTCAAGCGGCCTGGGGACAGGCCGCTCCACCTCGAGCCGCTGCCCCCGTTCAGGCCGGGGCGGACGCGCCCGTTTTCGAGGCGGGTACGATTACCACGGGGCACGCCGCACGTTTCAAAATGCCATGCGTCGTGCTGCCCACCAGCAATTCGTACAGCGCGGTGTGGCCGTGTGAACCCATCACGATATAGTCGGCGTCGACCCGCTCGGCCTCGGCCGCGATGTGATGCACGGGTGCACCCACGACCTGCACGCACTCCGAGGTCACGCCGTCCGCCCGCAGTTTCTCCTGCAAGCTGGCCAGCCGGGTGGCGGCGGCCTTTTCGCCGGCGGCGGTGATCTCCGCGATATCCTGCAGCAGCGGCGCGTAGTCGGCCACCGCGGCCGGCGGTTGGATCACCGTGAGCAGAACCACCTTCCCGTCGACGGCTTTGGCCAGCGAGGTGGCTTCAGCAATGACGGCATCGGTGGCGGAAGAGAAATCGACGGGGGCTAGGATCGTTTTCATGGGTGGAGTTTAGCGGCGGGTTGACTCGTTTGCTACGCAGGACTTGCGGAAATTTGGGTGTTCCTTGCCGGAACGCCCCGACTTCCTCCCGGGGAGCGCGGCCGTCCTCGGCCGCATTCCGTACCCATGCGGACGAGAGCGTTCGCCCTCCCAGGCATCTTGCATCCGGCTCGGGGGTCCTTCAGTTTTCCGCCGAATCTCACCCCCATGCGTCACCTGCTGTTTCTGTCCTGCCTTCTCGCTATCGTCAGCGCCGCGTTCTCCGCGACTCCCTCGGATCGGATCAAGGTCCTGATTGTCGATGGCCAGAACAATCACCAATGGGCGACTACGACGCCGCTGTTGCGGAAGATCCTGACGGATACGGGGCGTTTCACGGTCGACGTTTCGACTGCGCCGGCCGCGGCTCCCGGGGCCCCGCGGCTGCCGAAGGACGCCACGCCTGCGCAAAAGGCGGCGCACGGCGACGCGCAGAAGAAACACGCCGCCGCGGTGGCGGAACACAAGACGCGGGTGGCCGCACAGTGGGCGGCTTGGCGGCCGGCGTTCGCGCCGTACGCAGTCGTCCTCTCGAACTACAACGGCGAAACCTGGCCGGAGGAGGTGCGACGGGCCTTCGTCGATTACGTGAAGAACGGCGGGGGCTTCGTGTCGTATCACGCCGCCAACAACGCCTTCCCCGACTGGCCGGAGTACAACACGATGATCGGTCTCGGCGGCTGGGGCGGTCGCAATGAAAAGTCCGGACCGTACCTGCGCCTGCGCGGAATGCTCTGGACCCGCGATCTGACCGCCGGCCCGGGCGGCGGACACGGTCCGCAGCACGAATTCGTAGTCGAGGTGCGCGAGCCGCAGCACCCGATCGTGCGCGATCTGCCCGCGCGCTGGCTGCATGCGAAGGACGAACTTTATCACGGCCTGCGCGGCCCGGCGGAGAACGTGACCGTGCTCGCCTCCGCGCTTTCGGCCGCCACGAAGGAGCATGAGCCGATGCTGATGGTGATTCCGTTCGGGAAGGGACGCGTGTTCCACACCACGCTCGGCCATGCGATCGAGGCGGTGAACGGGCTTGGTTTCCAGGTTACGCTGGCTCGCGGGACCGAGTGGGCCGCCACCGGCCGGGTCACGCTGCCGGGACCGAAGTCCGGCGAACTCGCCGTTGAGCGGGCCGCGGTGCGCGAGGTCAAGTGACCTCTGCCTGAGAGCGGCTGAGCTGGCTCAGGCCACGGTGGTGCCGAACAAGGCGCCCACGGCCGCGGTTGCCCCCATGGCGAGGGCGCCCCAGAATGCCACGCGGGTCGCGCCGACCCAGGCGGACGCCCCGCCGGTGCGGGCGGCCAGCGCTCCGAGGCCGGCGAGGCAGAGCAATGAAACGCCGGACACTACCAGCGTTAATCCTGCGGGCGGTACCAGCAGCACCGTCACGATGGGCAACGCAGCCCCGACGGCGAACGTCCCGGCCGAGGCCAATGCCGCCTGCAGAGGCCGCGCCGCGACCGTGTGCGACCATCCCAGTTCGTCGCGCGAATGAGCGCCGATGGCATCGTGGGCGGTCAACTGCTCCGCCACGGTCCGCGCCAAGGCGGGCTCCAGGCCTCGTTCAACATAGATCGCAGCGAGCTCGTCCAGCTCGACCTTGGGCTGGGTGGCCAGCTCCTTTCGTTCGAGTGCGAGGTCGGCCTGCTCGGTGTCGGATTGCGAACTGACCGATACATACTCTCCTGCGGCCATCGAGAGGGCGCCGGCCACCAGGCCGGCCACCCCGGTGAGCAGGATGTCCGGTCGCGACGCATGGGCGGCGGCAACCCCCACCACGAGGCTGGCCGTGGAAACGATTCCGTCGTTGGCCCCGAGCACCGAGGCCCGGAGCCAGCCGATTCTGTCCGTGCGATGGCGTTCGGCGTGTCGCATGGCGGTTACCTGAGGAAGATCGTGCCTCATTTGCGGATTCACAACTCAACTCGCACGCTTCGTGAAGACTGCGATTGGCACTGCGGCCCCCGGCCGGACGATCGAGCCGGCCTTACGGACCTTCGACGACTAGAAACTGCACCGCGTCGGCGATCACGTACTTGCCATCGGTCCCGTCGTTGCCGATCCGCACCCAGCCCGCGCGGCCGGCGGTAAAGCGGAACGTGCCGAGCTCGCGCCACAGGCGATCGTGGGTTGGCTCATCCTGCTGGTTGATGCGCACGACGGTTTCGCCGTCGGCGTGGTGAATCGTGACCGGCGTGTTCGTGGCGCGGCGGACATTGTAGCAGTGGGCGAGCCGGACTTCGTAACGGCCGGCGCGCGGCAGGGTGGGGGTGAAGGTCACGGATTTCGCGCCCTTGCCTTCGCGCTG
>JBEIHL010000525.1:0-3665 GCA_040381375.1 Opitutaceae bacterium | reverse complement strand
GGGGAGGACGCTGGGCCGGGCTGGTCGTCAGAAGGAGTACTTCACCGTCGTCGCGAAATAGTCGCGATCCGAGAGGAGGTTGTAGACTCCGCCGGAGAAGAAATTCACGTAACGAAACTCCAGCGACCAGGCGTTGCGGTAGGTGAACTCCACCGCGAGATTGATGCTTTTGCGGCCGCGGATGAAGTTGCCGAGAGGGAGCGGGGTGTTGCCGCCGACGTCATGGGTGTAGGCGAGCGTCGGCTGCAGGTTCACGTTCGGCATGACGTTGTTGTAGTCCAGCCGGGCGAGCAGTTGGTAACCCCAGGAGAACTTGTCCGCGAACGCGTCCGCCGGCGTCGCCGGGAACTGCGGGAAGCCCGCGCCGTTCATGCCCGTCTGCGTGCCGCCGGTGAACGTGCCCGGGCCGTCGTAGCGCAGCGTGCTTTGCGCCGGCAGGTTGGCCCAGACGCCGCCGATCTCGCCGAGGAGCGTGAACTGCTGGGAGCCGAGCGTCGGGCCGAAGACCTTCGTCAGCGTGGTCTGCGCGGTCCAGACGCGGTGACGCCGGTAGCCGGAAACCTCGCGCCCGTACTGGCCGAGGAAATTACCGACCTGGTTGTTGGCGCCGAACTGCGGGGCGAGGGTGGAGAGCGCGGCGAAGAGCAACTCGACGTCGTCGACCTGCAGCGGCACGCCGTTCTTCAGCGAGACCTCGCCCTGCCAGGAGATGCCCGTGCGGCCGATGGAGGTGTTGAAGCTGAGGCCGTACATGTCCAAGCCTTCCGGATACTCGGTGAAATAGCGTCCCGTCGCCGCCGCGGTGAGCAGCGCGATCTGCCGCGCGCCGGCAATGGCGGCCTGGACCGGGGCGCTCTGCAGCGTGGCGATTTCCACCGGGGTGAGCGTCTGGGGCGCGGTTTGCGAGCGGACGATGAGCTGGAAGATCGCCGTCGCCTGCGGACCGGCCTGGGCGGCGGGCACGCCGCCGCGGATGAACGCAACCGTGAGCGGACCGGTCAGATTCTGGTCGACGGCGATTGTCGGCGTACGGGCGCTGATGACCGGCGAGCGGCTGTTGTAGCGGGCGAAGTACAGGCCGAACTCGGTGTTGTTGAGGTCCGGGGCGAGCACGCGCGCGGCCATGCCGTACTGGTTGTAGTTGCCGGCATCGCGGTCGTTCTCGCGGCCGATGCCGCCGATCGGGCTGTTCTGGTCGGCGATGCTGCCGAAGCCGAGCCACACCGTGCGGCCGCCGCGCGTGGCGAAATCGTTCGTCGAGAAAAACGTGCCCGCGGGCTCCAGTTCGTTGCGCCGAAACTCCAGCAGCCAGAACGGCTCGACGGTGATGGTGGGCGTGAGCCCGAGCGAGGCCTTCACCATGTTGACCGGCAGGAAAGCTTCCTTCAGTTCGGCGCCCGGCGTGCGCAGCTTGGAGAGATCCACCGCGTTTACCACGTTGACGCCGTTCGGGATGAAGGTGCTCTCGCCCAGGCTCAGCACCTGCCGGCCGAACCGCAGGTCGAGCGGCAGGTCGGGCCCGACATCGAACCGACCGCGGACGTAGAGATCCATGAGCTCGGCGCCGCTGACGACGCGATCCTCGGCCTGCCCCGACAGCGCGGTGCGAAGGGTCTCATCCGCCTTGAAGTCTTGGAACCAATAGCCCCGGACGAGCGCGCCGAAATTCCGGTACTTCAACTCGAGGTCGTGATTGCCCTTCACGAGTTGCGAGATCCAACCCTGACCGTAGTTCAGATTTCCGTCGTCCGCGTTGACCGAGTTCTGTTTGCCGGAAAGCCCGGCGTAAGTGCTGCTCGTCCCGTAGAAGCCGGGGCTGGGATCCTTCAACCGGTGCAGCCCGCCGAGCGAGAGCGTGGAGTCAAAGCTGCCCTTGAGTTCGCCCATCGTAAACTGGATGGCGTGCGCGGGCGCGACGATTGCCGCCAGGGTAGTCAACGCCAAGGTGCGGCCGAGACGGGCACGGCGACCGGCGCGAGTGAGCGGATGAAGCTTCATAGGGAGGGGGCACCGTCGTCGTTGAGCCGAAAGGGACGGCCGAAACGAAGGCGGCAAGGGCGGGCGGGAGGGTTTAGGCAAGCAGACAAAGATCGGGACCCAAGTCGGGGCAAGTGCGAATGTGACCCGGCGGGACGCCAGGCGGCCGACCCGGTCGAGAGACGGGCTTCCCGGGTCGTGCGGCGCCGCCGAGCCGGTGGTTTCCTGCAGCCGGCCCGCGCGCCGGCCAGGCGGGCGCTTCCGGCTTTGACGCGCCGGGGATTTGCGTAACGTTGCGGGTTCTCCGCATGCAGGCCGCTACCCACATCCACGTCAAAGGCGCCCGCGAGCACAACCTCAAGAACCTCGAGGTACGCCTGCCGCGGGGCAAACTCGTGGTCATCACCGGCCCGAGCGGCTCGGGCAAGTCGTCCCTCGCGTTCGACACCATCTATGCGGAGGGCTACCGCAAATACATGGAGTCGCTGAGCGCAGCGGCACGCCAGGTGTTGGATCAGTTGAAGCGTCCGGACGTCGATTTCATCCACGGCCTCTCCCCGGTGCTGGCGATCGAGCAACGGACCGGCGCCGGCGGACCGCGCAGCACGATCGCGACGGCGACGGAAATCGCCGACTACGCGCAACTGCTCTGGGCGCTCGCCGGGGAGCAATTCTGTCCGAAGGACGGCGGCCGCGTGGTGCAGCGTTCGCTGGACGACAACGTGCAGCGCGTTCTGGCCGAGTGCGCCGGCGAGCGCGTGATGCTGCTGGCGCCCTTCATGCGGGCGAAACCGAGTGTGCTGCGCGACGAACTGCCGCGGCTGCGGCAACGCGGGTTTCAGCGGGTGCGGCTGGACGGAGAGATCCGCAATCTCGACGACAATAATGTGGTGCCCGCGGGCGCCGGCACGAGGCAGCTCGTGGTGGAACTCGTCGTCGACCGGCTGGTGGCGGCGGTCGAGCAGCGCAGCCGGCTCGCCGACTCGCTCGAGCTCGCGTTTCGCGAGGGCCGGGACCGCGCGATCGTCCTGGCGCAGAAGTCCGCCGACGTCCCCTGGCGCGAGCTTTCCCTCAGCCAGTCGCGGGCGTGCGAAAGCTGCGGCGACGTATTCGAAAAGCTGACCCCGCGGCACTTTTCGTTCCAGCACCGCGAAGGCGCGTGTCCCACCTGCGACGGGCTGGGCCGCAAGCTGCGCTTTGTCCCCGAACTAATCGTAGCTGACCCGGAGAAATCCGTGCGCGAGGGGGCGATCAAGCCGTGGCGCATCGGCGGAAAAAATCTCATCATCAAGCACAACGCGCTGCTTAAGCAACTGGCCGAGCAGTTGCCGTTCGACCCCGATGTGCCGTGGCAAAAGCTGCCGGACGAAACCCGGCGTCTCATCCTGCGCGGCGCGGGCGACCGGCAGTTTGCCTTCAAGCTGAAACGCATGCGCGAGGCGCGCGCGATGCCGTTTCCCGGCGTGATCGCGGATTTGGAGGAAAGTTTCCGGCACACGGACAGCGACGGCTTTCGCGCGCGGCTGACGACGTTCATGGTCAGCGGCGAATGCCCCGAATGCCGCGGCACGAGGCTCAATGGGCGCTCGGGCTGCGTCCGGATAGCTTCATTGGGAGCGCGGCCGTCCCCGGCCGCGGGCTTGGAGAAGCGGCCGGGGCCGGTCGCGCTCCCAGGGGAAAACACCGCG
>JBEIHL010000524.1:0-3667 GCA_040381375.1 Opitutaceae bacterium | reverse complement strand
CGTTGGGCGCATGAAGCGCTGACGTTTTCGCGGGTCCGCCCGGTGACTCCTGGCGTGGTTGGCAGTGGCGATGGGCAACGGCGCCGGTGGCGCACGCGCCGCGGACTCCGGTGAAATTCGCCCTGCGCGACCGCGGATCGGGCTCGTGCTCGCCGGGGGCGGCGTGCGCGGCATCGGGCACGTGGGCGTGATCCGCCTGCTGGAGGAGCTTAACATCCAGGTCGACTGCGTCGCCGGGACGAGCATGGGCTCGATCGTGGGCGGACTCTACAGCGCCGGCTACACGTCCAGGGAAATGCTCGCCTGGCTGGAGCAGTGCGACTGGGACCAGCTGTTGAGCGATGGCCTGCCGCGGCCGCAGCGCGGTTTCCGGGTCAAGGCCGAGGAGCAGGAGAATCCGCGCTGGATCGAGTTTGGCCTGGGTGCCACCGGGCTGAAAGTGCCCAATGCCTACATCTCGGGGCAAAATTTGCTGGTGGCGCTGCGCGAACGAACGGCCTTCGTGGGCGCGCGCCGGAGCTTCGGCGAGCTGCGGGTGCCGTTTCGGGCGGTGGCCACGGACGCCGAGACTGGCGCGATGGTCGCGCTCGATCGTGGCCGGCTGGCCGACGCGATGCGGGCCAGAATGGCGGTGCCCGGGGCGTTTGCCCCCTACGTGGTCGACGGCCGGCTGCTGATCGACGGCTTCGCGTCACGCAACCTACCCGTGAGCGTGGTGCGCGACATGGGGGTCGATGTCGTCATCGCAGTCGACGTGCGGGCCGAGCTGCTGCCGGCGGACAAGTTGTCGAACCCGATCAGCATGGCCGAGCAGATGCTCTCGATTCCCTCGCAACGCGACACGCTGGAACAGATCAAGACGCTGGGCCCGCGTGATGTGCTCGTGCGCCTGAAGCTGCCGGGCTTCTACTCCGGCTCGTTCCGCGACGCGTTGACCATTGCGCAGCGGGGCTACACCGCATCGATCACCAGATGCACCACATCGTCGGCCGGTACCCAATCTCGCAGGTCCGCCGGTAAAAGTAGCGCCGTAGCGCGGTCCACATTCACAAATCTAGGCATGCCACCTCTGTAGCAGCCGGCGTGCTAAAGTCCGACAGACTGTTTACGCCGCTCCCACAACGCCGACCTATCCGGCTTCGAGCATCCGCAGCGTATGAGGGTCCATCGTGAGATCCGGACGCGGATTCGGCACGAGAAAGTCGTGATCCGCCCGCGTCGGATGGAGGGCTTGAAGCAGCGGGCGGGCGGCTGGCGGCTCGGGGCGTATACGCAGCGGCTTTGCCGCGGTGAAGCTGGCGTGGTGGAGGCGGATCTGGGCGGTGGGCGTGTTCATGGTGAAGCAGGCGCCCGCTCGCAGTGTCACCGCTGAGGCCAAAAAAAAGCCCCCCCGGTGTGGCACCGGAGGGGCAAAGTCTTTTGGACGTTTAGAACCCTCGCGGCGCGTCAGTAATGACGGAAGCGACTACGGATACGACGGAGACTGCGACCACGGAAACGTGGGCGCTGCGCGAGGAAGTCGTCGTACCGGCAAGGTTCATGTTCGAGAAGAGGAAAGTACGCCGCCCAGCGGCGTGTCAAGGGCGGCTTTGGGCGTGGCGGCCCGGCGCGTGATCGAGACTATTTTTTAGCGTCCGCCTTCGGGGTCGCCTTCTTGACCGGCTTTGGGTCCAGATTCACCAGCAGGTCCGCCGCGGTGATCGTCGATTGCACGCCGTCCGCCGGCACCTCCACTTTCGCCAGCCAGAGAATTGCGTTCAACACCAGCCGCCGGAAGTACTCGTGGCCCCAGTTCTGGTGATAATGCGCCCCGGTGAAACCGAAGCCGCGTCCGCCGTCGGGGCGTTCGAATGCCCACGCCACGGTTTGCGGGTCGCCGCGCGCCACCGCGGCGCGCACATGCGAGTTGCCGGAGTGATGCCCGTCCGGCCGGCTCGTCGTACTTGCATCCGGCACCGCGACGAGAATGGGCGTCACACCCTTGTTGTCGGGCACGAACCGCATGTTGAAGTACCACTCGTCGCGAATCGTGAACGGCTTCACCCCGCGGGTGATCGGATGCACCGGGAGCGATTTGAATTCGGCGTCCCAGTGCGGGTTGACCGACCAGTGGATTTCGAAAGCCCCGCCCACCCAGCCGAGGAACTCCTGATGGCCGTTCTCCAGCGTCGGCTCCACGGCGTAGTGCAGCAGCCCGAGACCGGCGCCCTTCGCCAGCACGCGACCTAGCACGGCCTTCCGGTCGTCCTGCAGCGCGACGTGCTTTTGCTGTCCGTCGCAGTAGAAGATCACGGCGTCGAGGCCCTCCAGTTTCGCGGGGTCCGCGGGCCAGCCGCCCAACACTATATCGGTCTTTAGCCCGGGCACCCCCGCCAGGCACTTCTGCAACAGAATCACGCCGGCGTTGTGTTCGTGCATCCCGGGAGGATGGCTGGGTGGTCCGGCGACCAGCAGGACCTTGCGATCGGCCGCGGCGAGCGCGGAGACGCCGAAGACGACCAGCAACAGAGCTCGGCCGGAGTGGATGAGGCGGGAAAGGAAGGGCGGCATCATGGGGCGAAGGGGGCGTTTCGGATTGGGGCGGTCCTCGCGAATTCATCGGTCGCCTTCAGATTCGCAAGCCTCCTGTGCACCTCCGATCCCGGCGGCAGTCCCGGTCGCCCGACTGTCCGGCAAGGCGGGCGTTTGCGACCCCACCGGTTCTCTCGCCACGGTTCCGGCGTCGATCGACGAATGGCGGCTTGCCGCACACTTCGGTTCCCCATCCGAATGTCGCGCGCAGCCCGTGTTTCGCCGGCTAACCCGCATGTCCGTTTCTCCACTTCTCCCTTCGTCCGCGGCCACCCGGCGCCGCTATGCCATCGTCGGCCTCGGTTCCCGTCGGGAGCTTTACCAGGACGGCATCGAGACGACGCACGCTGCCTGGGCTGAGCTGGTCGCGGTGTGCGATAGCAATCCGGGCCGAATCGAGCTCGCCCGCCAGCGGTCGGGGCGGAACGGTGCGCCGGTCCCGGCGGGCTACCTTGCCGCCGATTTTGACCGGATGTTGCGGGAACGGCGGCCGGACGTAGTGATCGTCACGACCCCCGACGCCACGCATCACGACTATCTGATTCGCGCGATGGACGCCGGCTGCGATGTGATCACGGAAAAGCCGATGACCACCGATGCGGTGAAGTGTCGCCAGATTCTGGAGACGCAGCGGCGGACCGGCCGGAGCTGTCGCGTGACCTTCAACTATCGCTATTCGCCGCCGCGATCGCAGGTCAGAGTTGCCGCTGCCGTTGCGGGCAGTCTAGCCCGGCGCGTTCGCACCCCGTTCCCCGTCGGAGTGTCAGTTCGAACAACCTCCAAGTTATCCCACCAAATCACGTACTCGCTGTGTCGCGGCTTACCGTTGAGCGCGAGTTCAACGGCAACAAGTTCGTGACCAAGTACAGTGGCAAGCTCGCGGGCGATATGATCACCGGTGAAGCGGAGAGTCCCGGTCGCGAAGGACAGACGATGAAGCGGGGATGGAACGCCAGGCGCGCGAAATATTCGTCGATCTCGAATTCGTGAAAACGAAGCAGCGTCCCCTGGGAGCGGCGGGGGGGCCCCCCGGCCGGGGGGGGGGGGTGGCGGGGGGGGGGCGGGCGGGCCCCAGGGCCGGGGTCGGGGGGGGGCG
>JBEIHL010000523.1:0-3672 GCA_040381375.1 Opitutaceae bacterium | reverse complement strand
GTGAGGGTGAGTTTCTTTTCCTGGATCTCGCGCGAGACCTTCTGCTCGATCGGCAACCCGTGGCAGTCCCAGCCCGGCACGTAGGGCGTGCGGAAGCCGCGCATCGACTTGTAGCGGTTGACGGTGTCCTTGAGGACCTTGTTCAGCGCGGTGCCGATATGCACGTCGCCGTTGGTGAAGGGCGGTCCGTCGTGCAGCACAAACGCGGGGGCTCCGGCCCGTTTCTGCTGCAGGAGGTGATAGAGGCGGATCTTCTCCCAGTGCGCGACGCGACCCGGCTCCCGCTGCGCCAAACCCGCCCGCATCGGGAAGTCCGTTTTCGGAAGCTGCAGCGTGTCTTTCAGATCTTGAGCCATGCCGAATAAAGGGGGCGGAGGCTACGTCGGCACAGGGGAGAGTCAAGGGTGCTCGGCGGATCGCGCAGCCGGATCGCGCCCGAGCGGGAAAACGGGATCCTCCGGGAGCGCGGACGCCCTCGTCCGCCTCGCCGAAATTGCGGACGAGGCCGTCTGCGCTCCCAGGGCAGCTCAGCCCTTCCACTCCGTCACCGTATCGACCAACGCCTGCATGCACTCGATCTTCGCGTGGGGCATGATGCCGTGGCCGAGATTGAAAATGTGGCCGCGGGTGCCGCGCATGGATTCGAGCAGGCGCGTGGACTCGCGGCGCACGATGTCCGGCCTCGTGTTGAGCAGCACAGGGTCGAGATTGCCCTGCAGCGCCAGGTTGTCCGGCAGCGCCCGGCGGACGAGCGCGAGATCGTTCGTCCAGTCGAGACTGAGGACGCGCACGCCCGTAAACGCCTGATCGGATAGGTGGGGCGCGGTGCCCTTGGCGTAGAGGATCACGGGGAAATCCTTCGGCAGCGCGGCGACGATCTCGCGAATCCAGCGCAACGAGGCCGCCTCGTAGTCGGGCCCCGCGATGATGCCGCCCCATGAATCGAAGATCTGGGTGGTATCCGCTCCCGCCTCGATCTGGAGCTTGAAGTAAACGATGAGCGCGGCGGTCAGTTTCTCGAGCAGCGCATCGAACATCGCGCGGTCGGTGTAGAAGAGCTGCTTGATGAGCTCGAATTCGTCCGAGCTGCCGCCCTCGACCATGTAGGTCGCGAGCGTCCACGGTGAGCCGCCGAATCCGAGCAGCGCGTGCGAGCCGGCGAGCTCGGTCTTCAGCAGCTTCAGCGTCTCGGCCACGTAGTTGAGCCGCTCCGTCACGGCCTCGGCCGGCGCCAGCGCGTCCACCTGGGCGCGCGTTTCGAGCCGATAGGCCATCGCGATGCCGCCCTGCTCGCGAAAGTGGTAACCCTGGCCGAGCGCCTCGGGAATCACGAGGATGTCGGAAAACAGAATCGCCGCATCGAGCGCAAAGCGGCGCAGCGGCTGCAGCGTCACTTCCATCGCCACGGCCGGCGTGCGCACCATTTCGAGGAAGGACGACTTGGCCTTCAGCGCGCGGTACTCCGGCAGGTAGCGTCCGGCCTGGCGCATGACCCAGAGGGGAGGCCGGTCGAGCGGCTGGCAGGAGCAGGCGGCGAGGAAACGGGAACGGGAATTCATGGGCGAACGGTGAAGGATGAGCCTCTGTTGCTGGGGTCCAGGTGCGCGGGAGGGGGCGAACTCAGTCTGGTCCTGCCCAGTCAGCCGGTTTCAGGAACACCTCGTACAGCTCCGCCTCGGCTGAGCCAGCCTCGGGTTTCCAGTCGTAGTCCCAGCGGACGAGGGGCGGCAGCGACATCAGGATCGACTCGGTGCGGCCGCCGCTTTGCAGGCCGAAGTGCGTGCCGCGGTCCCAGACGAGGTTGAATTCCACGTAGCGCCCGCGCCGGTAGAGCTGGAATTTCCGCTCGCGTTCGCCGTGGGGCGTGGCCTTGCGCCGCGCGACGATCGGTCGGTAAGCGGGGATGAAGGCGTCACCCACGGCCCGCAGCAGCTCGAACGACCGGGTGCCTCCGAGTTCGCTGAAATCGTCGAAAAAGAGGCCGCCGATCCCGCGCGGCTCGTTCCGATGCTTGAGGAAGAAGTAGGTGTCGCAGGTGTCCTTGAAGCGCGGATACAACGCCGGGCCGAACGGGGCGACGGCGGCGCGCGCG
The DNA here is from genome assembly GCA_040381375.1 of Opitutaceae bacterium. Taxonomy (GTDB): domain Bacteria; phylum Verrucomicrobiota; class Verrucomicrobiia; order Opitutales; family Opitutaceae; genus ER46. The sequence continues at coordinate 1,580 of JBEIHL010000523.1, read as the reverse complement.
GTGCGATGCCAGTGCACGGCATCCTCCCGGAAACCGTAGTACGGCGTCAGGTCGAACCCGCCGCCGAACCACCAAATCGGCGCGGCCGTTTCCCCCGTACCCTGGCCGGTGCTGAAGAACCGCACGTTCATGTGCGAGGTCGGCACGTACGGATTGCGTGGATGCAGCACCAGCGAGACGCCGAGCGCCTCCCAGGCCCGGCCGGCGAGTTCGGGCCGGTGGGCGGTGGCGGACGGCGGGAGCTTCGTGCCCTGCACGTGGGAGAAGGCCACGCCGGCCTTCTCGAACACGCCACCCTCGGCGAGGATGCGGGTGCGGCCGCCGCCGCCCTCGGGGCGGGTCCAGAGATCGGTGTGGAAACGCGCCTGGCCGTCTTCCGCCTCGAGGGCGGCGCAAATCCTGTCCTGCAGGTCGAGCAGGTAGTCGCGGACGGCGGGAAGAGCGGGAACGGACGACATGGTGGCGGATCGGATCGAAAGGAGAACGTGAACGCGGCGGGAGAACGAGAACGATTTTGGCGGAGGGAAAGGAGGGCTGTTCGATTGTTTTCCGATGAAACTGTGGGAGCGGGTTTATCCCGCGACGAGTCGGGGCGTGAAGCCCCTCCCACACCAAGGCGGGGCTTGACGACTTTGCTAGATTTCACGTCGACAGCACCCGATGCCCCGTGCTGGCTCACCTCTCCCTGATGCAATCCACCGTGCTAACGACTGTTGCCGCGACGGGATTTTCCGTGGCCTTTTTCCATGCCGCGATCCCGACGCACTGGCTGCCGTTCGTCCTGGTGTCACGCGCGCGCGAGTGGGGCCGGGCGAAAACCATTGCCGTGACGATGCTGGCGGGCCTCGGCCACGTCGCGTTGACGAGCCTGCTCGGGCTGGGCATCGCGTGGTTTGGCTTCAAGCTCGAGGAGAAGGTGGAAGCCTTTCCGTGGATCGTCGGCGGCATGCTCATGATTTTTGCGCTCTTCTATCTGTGGCGGCAGCTCACGGGCCGCGGGATCTGTCACCATAATCCGCCGGGCGGCCAACACCAGGCGGACGAGCACTGCCACGAGGAGAAAGAGCACAGCCACTGGCAGGAAGAACTGAAGGACAGCCCGCTCGTGTCGCAGAAGGCGGGCGAGTGGACGGCAATCGGCGGTCTCTTCGTCATGCTGACCCTTTCGCCGTGCGAGGCGTTTCTGGGCATTTACCTCTCCGGCGTGCAGTTCGGCTGGAAGGGATTCTGGGTGCTGAGCGCGATCCTGGCAGTTGCGACGCTTGCCGGCATGGCGTTGTTCACCTGGCTCGCCCTCGTGGGTTTCGACAAGTTTCGGCTGAAGCGCTTCGAACGCTACGAGGCCGGACTGCTCGCGGCGGTGTTCGGCATTCTCTCGCTGGTCGTGATGCTGATGGATCACGGCCACGAGCATTGAGCCGAACGGGTAATACCGATAGCCCCAAGCTTTTGGACTTTGACCACAGATCACACAGATGGACCCAGATAGACAGAACCTGCCGGTCATCTGTGTGATCTGTGAAATCTGTGGTTTAGTATTTCTGTCTCTTGAGAGTCTAAATCGGAAGGGAGATTGGTAT
>JBEIHL010000522.1:0-3683 GCA_040381375.1 Opitutaceae bacterium | reverse complement strand
TGGCGTTCTCGCCCCGGGAGAGCTTCATCGCGAGGTGGGCGTGGATCGCGGCGAGCCACGGCGCGCGGTCAGTATCATCCAATGGGATACCGGAACTCATTTTCGCGACGTTGGCCGGCGGATGAAAATCGTCGGCGTCCCGAAAATCCCACGTCAGTTGCCCCGCGAGTTTCTCCCCGACCGTGGTCTTGCCGCTGCCGGCGACGCCCATCAGCAGCACGGCGACCGGGTCGCGCAGTTCCCAGGCGCGGTTGACGACGGGATCGCGGCCTTCGTCGAAGTCGAGGTAGTCGAACATCGTCGTGATCGGCCGGTCCTCCAGCCGGCTTTCCGCGATGCGGCGCGCGAGGGTGCTGGCGCCGGGATCGCGCCAGCAGCGTTTCATCATGAAACCGTTCCAGATTTCGCACTCTTCATCGCTGCGCGTCCCGCCGCGCTGTTCGGCCCAGTGCAGCAATGCGAGGTCATCGAGGTCGCCGGAAAGCGTCCGGGTCTTCAGTTCCTCGTAGGCGACCCGCAGAAAGCTGCAGCAACGCTTGTCGAAGCCCTGGCCGAGGTTTTCCGCGTAGTCGGCGACGGGCAGTTGGCCGGCGGCGTGCAGCCGGATCTTGTCGAGCATGCGGCCGAGATACACAAGGCGACCCACGCGGGCGTAGGGAGTGCGGAGTCCGGGAACGAGAGGCATGAGGAATGATCGATGGAAGAAGTAAGGTGTAAGGCGGGCGGATATCCGGGTGCCCGCCTGCCGCACGAAGGTTGGAAACAGCGTTCCCGTTCAAATTTCGAACATCAAACCTCAAACCTCAGCCATCGTCCGCTCTCACTTCCTGTACGCTCGCGCAAAATAAAGCCCCGTCGCCAGCGCCCCGAGCAGCCACGTGGGAAAGTTCACCCAAAGTTGGTGAAACGGCACCGGGTAGTTGCGGCAGGCCCAGACGATCAGCACGTGTTTCGCCGCGATCAGGATCCAGCACCCGAGCATCATCCACTCGAGCCGCGGGTTTCGCGGCATCGGCCGTGGCACGCGCACCTCCTGGACGAACGCGGGACGGTCGATCTCCGGGTGCGCCGGACGCCCGGTGATCAACTGGAAGAGGTTGGCGAACATAAGGGCGAGGGAACATGTTGAGCCGCTGGCCGTGAATTGCAAAGGCTGCCTGCGAAAGCCGGCCGGCGATTCTTTGGCGCAGCATTGAACTGCGACCGGCGTTGATCAGCGTGGAACGATGCCCGAGACCCCGCCACCCGCCGCCCAACCGCCGCTGGAAACAACCCTGCCGCGCCTCGCGCCGCCGAGTCCGGTGGCGGCCGGGTTGACCGCCGTCGCGAAGACCGCCCGGCTCGTGGGCCAGGTCGGGCTGATCCGCGGCACGCGGCTGCTGCGCGAGGTGAACCAGGTCGACGGCTTCGACTGCCAGTCGTGCGCCTGGCCGAGCCCCGATGTCAAAAGGCACGGCTTCGAGTTCTGCGAAAACGGCGCCAAGGCGGTGGCCGACGAGGCGACGCCGGACCGCATCGGACGCGACTTCTTCGCGCAGCATAGCGTCGCGGAACTCGCCGGCCGGAGCGACCACTGGCTCAACGCCCAGGGCCGGCTGGTCGAGCCGCTCGTGCTGCGGCCCGGCGCCACGCACTACGCGCCGATCGCGTGGGACGAGGCGTTTCGCCTGGTCGCGGATGAACTTCGGGCCCTCCCGACTCCCGACGCGGCGGCCTTCTATACCTCGGGCCGGACGAGCAATGAGGCGGCCTTCCTCTGGCAACTGCTGGCGCGGACTTTTGGCACCAACAACCTGCCCGACTGCTCGAACATGTGCCATGAGTCGAGCGGAGTGGCGCTGAACGAAAGCATCGGCATCGGCAAAGGCACGGTGACGCTCGCGGACTTCGAGCACGCCGATGCGATATTTGTCATCGGGCAGAACCCCGGGACGAACCACCCGCGCATGCTGTCGGCGCTGGCGGAGGCAAAGGCCCGCGGGGCGAAGATAGTGTAGATCAACCCGCTGCCGGAGGTGGGCATCGAGCGCTTCAAGAACCCGCAGGATTTCCTCCACCCGCTCAAGGCCTTCAAGACGCTGCTCGGTGATGGCGCGCGGCTTTCGGATCTCTGGCTGCAGCCGCGCATTGGCGGCGACCTCGCGCTCTTCAAGGGCCTCATGAAGGCGATGCTCGAAGCCGAGGAGGCGCGACCCGGTACGGTGATCGACCACGCGTTCGTTCGGGAGCACACGCACGGGTTCGAGGCGCTCGTGGCCGATCTCCGGGCCGCGGCGTGGGATGACGTGGTGGCGGGAAGCGGGGTTGCGCTCGAATCGATCCGGGCCGCGGCGGCCATCGCGGTGGCATCGCGCGCGACCATCGCCTGCTGGGCGATGGGCCTCACCCAGCAGCCCGCCGCGGTGGCGACCATCCAGCAGGTGACGAACTTCCTCCTGCTGGGCGGTCATGTCGGGCGCCGGGGCGCCGGCGCCTGCCCGGTGCGCGGCCACTCGAATGTGCAGGGCGACCGCACCATGGGCATCTGCGAAAGGATGCCGGACGCGTGGCTCGATCGCCTCGACGCGGAGTTCGGGCTGCGTTCGCCACGTCACCATGGCCTGGATACCGTCGGGACGATCCGCGCCCTGGCGGACGATCGCGTGCGGGTGCTGGTCGCGATGGGGGGCAACTTCCTCTCGGCGACGCCCGACACCGAGTTCACGGCCGCGGCGCTGCGCCGGTGCCGGCTCACGGCGCACGTGGCGACCAAGTTGAATCGATCGCATCTCGTGACCGGCCGGACCGCGCTGATCCTGCCGTGTCTTGGCCGAACCGAGCGCGATCGGCAGGCGGCCGGCGAACAGTTCGTCACGACGGAGGACTCCATGGGCGTGATCAACGCCTCGCGCGGCCGGCTCGAACCCGCCGCACCGACGCTGCTCAGCGAACCGGCGATCGTGTGCCGGCTGGCGCGGGCGGTGTTTGAGGTGGAGCGCGCTGTCCCCAGCGCGCTTGCCCCGGAGACGAACGCCCGACCGACCAGCGCCCTCGGGACAGGTCGCTCCACCGCAATCCCGTGGGCGGAGTTCGAGGACAACTACGACTCGATCCGGGAGCGGATCGAGCGCGTCGTGCCGGGTTTTGCCGACTACAACCGGCGGGTGCGTACGGGACCGTTTTATCTGCCGAATCCGCCGCGCGACGGGCGGGTGTGGCGGACGCGGACGGGCAAGGCCAACTTCACCGTGGCGCCGATTCCCGGCGGCGTGACTGGTCCGGGCGAGTACCTGATGATGACGATCCGCACGCACGATCAGTTCAACACCACCGTGTACGGGCTCGACGATCGTTACCGCGGCGTGTTTGGCGGACGCCGCGTGGTGTTCATGCACGAGGCCGACATCGCGGCGGCCGGGCTGCAACAGGGCCAGCAAGTCGACCTCACCAACCGACACGGTGGGGTGGAGCGGGTGGCGCGCGCGTTCATGGTTGCGCCGTATCGGATACCGCCCGGCTGCATCGCCACGTATTTTCCCGAGGCCAACGTGCTGGTGCCGATCGGCAGCGTGGCGGCGCGGAGCAATACGCCGACCAGCAAGTATGTCGTCGTGACCGTGCGGCCGTCGTGAGATCGACCTGGGAGCCCGTCCTGGGAGCGCGGGCGGCCACCCCCCCAAGTCCCGGAGGGGGGGCCGGGGGCG
>JBEIHL010000521.1:0-3702 GCA_040381375.1 Opitutaceae bacterium | reverse complement strand
TCCACAGACCCCGTGGCACTCGCTCCCGCAGGCAATCAAGGCGGTCACGGAGCTGGGCGCGAATCCGAAGCGCGTGTGCGTGTGCACCGATGATCGCGACGCGGATGATCTCTTTCTCTTCGGGCTCGACTGGGTCGTCCGTCAGGCGGTCGCCGCCGGACTGAGCACGACGACTGCCTGGAGCCTCGGCTCGCTGCATCCCGCCACGCGCTACGGCATGGACGGCGAATTCGGCGGGATCGCGCCGGCGCGCCGGGCCGACCTCGTGTTGCTCAACGACGCCCTCGAGGTGCAAAACACCTGGTACGGCGGCGAACTCGTGGTGGAGCGGAGGAAGGTCACGCCCATCCTGGATCGGGCGATGAGCCGCCGCTACCGGTATCCGCGGGCGGCCTACGCCACGGTTAAACTTCCGCGCCGGGCGAAGCTCACGCCCGCGCTGCCCATCGGGGCGGTGACGGCCAACGTAATCCGGCTGGTGCCTCCGGGCATTCTGACCGCCCAGGAGAAGCTGCCAGTGCCGGCCGGCACCGACTGGTCGGGGTGGATGCGGGATCACGGGCTCTGCTTCCTGACCGTCATCGAGCGGCACGGAAAGAACGGAGGCATCGGCTACGGGCTGCTGCGCGACTTCGGCCTCAGCCACGGCGCCGTCGCCAGCAGCGTGGGCCACGACGCCCACAACATTGTCCTCGCCGGTTCGAACGAGGCCGACCTCCAACTCGCCCTCGCCACCATCAAGGCACTGCGCGGCGGCGTCTGCGTCGTACGCCAGGGCAAGGTACTCGCGAGTGTTGCGCTCCCGATCGCCGGTCTGCTCTCCGACCGCCGGGCCCCCGAAGTCGCTAAGGAAACCACGGTGCTCAAGCGGGCCTGGGCTCGCTTGGGCTGCAAAGTCCCCTACATGGGGTTCAACCTGCTGCCACTTTCGGTGATACCTGAGTTGCGCCTGACGGACCGGGGGTTGGTGGACGTGCGAGGTATGAAGATCGTGCCTTTGTTTGAAAAGAATTCATAGGACAGCATCGCGGCATGCATTCTCTTGCTGCCTGCTCCACTGGTTCGCGGGGTGCTGTGAACGCAGTGTGATACACCACACCTCCCTCCGACCGTCCCGGCGCGCCCTGACCGGCGCATTCCTCAGCCTGATCGGCGTCCCGCTGATCGCCCAGACCGCCCCGGCGCCGACGCGCCCGGCAGGCGGCGAAGTCACCACGCTCGATCGCTTTGAAGTCAGCGGCGTTCCGATCGAACAGCAGATCCTGCCCACGTCACGTCCGTTCAATTCGGTCTTCGGGACCGACATGAGCATTCTCGAGACGCCGCGCAATGTGACGATCATCTCGCGCGAGCAACTCTCCGCGATCGCGATCCAGGATGTCCGGGATTTCTCGAAACTCACGTCGAGTTCCTTCACCCGCACCAATTTCGGCGCCCCCGGCAACCCGGACATCCGCGGCCAGTCGGGCGACGTCTTCGTGAACGGTATCCGGGAGCGCATTACCAGCAACGGCAACGGCATGCCGATCGACTTCAACTCGGTCGAGTCGGTCAATATCGTGAAGGGTCCCGCCACGGCCGTGCAGGGCGTGTCCACCTACGTAGGCGGCTTCGTCGACCTGATCACGAAGCGGCCGTACTTCGACCAGTTCAAAGGCTCCACCTTCCTGACGGTGGGCAGCTACGAGACGTTCCGTTGGGGGCTCGACATCGGCGGGCCGGTCTCGAAACAGCTCGCCTACCGAATCAGCTACGCCGGCGAGGACAGCAAGGGGTACTACTATGACCAATACGCCAAGAAGCACTCGCTGTACGGCGCGCTTACGTTCCGCACCAACTCGAACTACGAACTCTTCCTCAACGCACAGGCGTTCTACGCGGAGTACGTGGAGAACTTCGGCGTGAACCGCCCGACCCAGCGCCTGATCGACGACGGCTACTATCTGACCGGCGTTAACAGCAACCCGGCTCCGGTTGCCGGCTTCCCGCAGTACTTCACGTCCACCGGCGCTCCGATCATCGCCAGCTTCGGCGTTCCCGGTGGCGTGGCCGCGCCGTTGTCGGACCCGCAGAACTCGCGGTGGGTGACTTCGGGATTTCCGGTCAGCAATCGCATGGCCTACGGACCTCAGGTGAAACTCGACCGCCGGCTGCGGCTGCTGCGCCCCGGCGACAACTCCATGGGCCGCAACTTCAAGGTGCAGGGGATCCAGACCTTCAAGTCCTCACCCGAACTCACGGTCGTGAACAACAACCTCTTCACCTACACGCGCCGCGACACCCTGAGCTCGTATCATTATTCGGAGGTCATCGATCCGTCCTACACGATCGAGTCCCGGTTCGAGTTCCAGCAAAAGGTCGGAAAGCACAACCTCAACTACGGCCTCGCGGCGCGCTACATCAGCGTGAAGGCCTGGGCCGACTTCTTCTTCGAGCCGGCGGCGGTGTGGGACATCACGCGCGATCGCAACTTCATCAACGCCTACAACTCGGTGAATTTCGCCGGACACTTCGCGGCGACGCCGGTGCCGGGCAAGCCGGACCGCTATGGTTCGGCCATCATCGCGTTCGGCTCGCCGAGCGGTGCTGACGGCAACATCAGCAGCGCCACGACGCTCGCTCCGTTCATGCAGGCCAGTTGGAAGCTGGCCGAGAACCTCACGCTGAGCACGGGTGCGCGGTTCGACTTCATGCGCATCTACTCCCGCGATCCGTTCAGCACGGTGGCGGAAGACCGCCTGAACGTCGCGCTGCCGAACGGCAACGTCAGCCTCGGCTACAACTTCAGCCCGATCGCCTCGGCGTATGCGACCTACAACTACAGCGAGAACACGTCGGGAGCAGCCGGCAACGGCGGCGGCTACACCGCCTTCATCGGCCGTGGCGCCGGCAACACCGCGCCATTCGAACTGGACAAGGCCGCCTTCACCCAGCCCAGCGAACTCAAGGAAGTCGGCGTCAAATTCTCCGTCCTGGGCGGAAAGCTCTTCATTGGCAGCGCGATTTTCGACCAGACCCGCCAGGCCAAGCCGCAGAATAGTCCCGTTGCCACCTATCGTTTTCGCGGGATCGAGTTCGAGGCGAATTATCAGCCGAACAAATACATGTACGCGACGTTCTCGTACGCGCTCATCGACGGCAGCGTGCCGGCGGGTTCGGTGGGCTTCGAGGCGCTCAACGTGACGCCGGGCGCCTCGCCGGAAGTGCGCCCGAATCTGCAGACCACCGGTCGGATCCGGGTGCAGGGAGCGCCGCGCAACCAACTCAATGCGCTCCTCTCATACAAGTACGACAGCGGCTTCGGTTTCTCCGTCAACGGCACGTACACGACGGAAATGAACAACAACTGGGCGGGCACCCTCGTGATTCCCGCGCAGTACCAACTCGATGCCGGCCTCTTCTACCAGCGCAAGACCTGGGGCGCCCAGCTCACGCTGCTGAATGCGACGGACGAGAAGAACTGGTCCCCGCCGAACGGCGTTTACGGTAACGAATCCATCCTCGCCGAGCCGGGTATCCGCGGCGAAATGACGGTGACGTTCCGCTTCTAGTCGGCGCTCTTCGGGGGAACGCCCGTTCAGCAGATTGTGGGAGCGGCTCTATGCCGCGACGCGCTTCGGAATCTCCGGAGGTCGCGGCATCAGGCCGCTCCCACAGTCACCGTCCGCTCAAACAAACCGCTGGACGATGCTGATGAGCCGC
>JBEIHL010000520.1:0-3707 GCA_040381375.1 Opitutaceae bacterium | reverse complement strand
GCTGAGCTCGAGCAACTGTTCCAGCTCGGTGGCGGGCTTGGCCTTCGCATCGGCGCGATAGCTGACCGTGTAATAAAGAATCTCGCCGAGCCCCGTGCTGATGGGTGCGAGTTTCGGCAGCACGCCGGCCGGGAGGCGTTCGGCCGCCGCCTGCAGGCGCTCCGCGACCAGCTGCCGCGCACGGTAGATGTCCGTGCCATCCTTGAACTGCAGGGTGATCTGCGAGAGTCCGAATTTGGTGATCGAGCGCATTTCCTCCACCCCGGCGAGGCCGGCGAGCTCGAGCTCGATGAGCTGCGTCACGAGTTTCTCCGATTCCTCGGCGGCGAGCGCGGGAATCTCGGAGTTGATCTGCACCTGCACGCCCGTGATGTCGGGCACCGCATCGATCGGCAGGTGCTTCGCGGACCACAGCCCGGCTCCGAGGAGAGCGGCGGTGCCGAGCAGCACGACCGCCGGCTGGCGGAGGGAAAACTCCAGGATGCGGTTGATCATGGCGCGACCTCCACGGCGTTGAAGTCGAGTCCGGTCAGCAGCCGCAGCCGGAGACCGGCGGCCAGGGCCTCCGCCTGCGTCGCGAGCAATGCCTCGACCGCATCGAGGTAGCTGCTCTGCAGCTCGACGTACGTCGCGATCGGCACCGCGCCGAGCCGGTAGTGGCGGTCCGCCAGGGCGGCGGCTTCGCGAAACTTCTGCGCGGTGTCAGGCGACCAGCGGCGGATTTCCGCGAGCTTGGTTGCGAACGTGTGGGCGGCGGCGAACACCTCGCGCTCGAGCTCGCGTTGCGCCACGAGCGCGGCGGTCTCCGCCTGGCGCCGGCGGGCCTCGGCGGCCTCCGTGGCGCCGCGTGCGCGGCCGTTGACCGGAAGCGGCACGCTGAGGCCGAGTCCGATGACGGACTCGCGGCCGTCGGCCTTCTCCTGGGAATAGAACGGGCTGACGCTGATCGCGGGCCGGCGTTCGTTCCGGGCGAGCTGGACCGCGAATCCCTGCTGTTCCAGCTCGGCGCGCTTGAGGCGGAAGTCGAAATTGTTCTCCCTGGCCGCCGCGAGCAGCGCGTCGGTGGACGGCGCCGCATTGAAAGTGAGCGCGGGCCTGGCGATGACGAGCGTGGCGTCGGGTGCGGCGCCGCGCAGTTGATTGAGTTCCAGCAGGGCCGCGTGAAGCGCGAGCTCCGCCTCGGTGGCCCGGCGCTGGAGCGCGAGCTCGGCGGCCTCGATCACGCGGGTTTCGAGCAGCGGCGTGATGCCGGCGGAGTCGCGGGCGAGAAACGTCTCCTTCAGCGCGGTGAACCGGTCGGCGACCTCGCGGATGGCGGCGGCCTTCGTATCCGCGACGTGGAGACCGTAGGCGAGGGTGCGGACGCGCGCGTCGAGGGCGGCGCGGAACCGGCCGAGGCCAAGCTCGGCGAGCGCGACCTCGCCGTTGGCGATCGCCTTGCGCAGGGCGAGACGCCCCGGCCACTCGAAGGTCTGGGTCACCGAGACGGACCACGCCGCGCCGTCGCTGGCGGGCCCGCCGGCGCCGGCGCGCACGCGTTTGTGACCGAGATCGAGGGAGAGTTCCGGATCCGAGCGCAGCCCGGCGGTGCGAACGCCTGCCTTCGCGGCGGCGATCTCGGCCTCATAGAAGCCGAGCTCAGGGTGACGGGCGACGACGTCGGCCACGAGGGGGTTGAGTCGCAGCGGCGCATCGGCGGCGTGAAGCGCCGGAAACCCGGCGGCGAGGATCAGGAGGCGAGTGGACCGGAGGAACCAGGAGCGGAGAAGGAAAGCAGAGGAGGGCATGGGAGAGATTCACGAACATGACATGATGCCTGAACGCGCAGGCGAAGTGGGCGGCGAGCGACGCCGGAGGCGTCGTCAGCCGCGGAAATCTCACGGACTCGCCGGCGGAGTCCGTCAGGCCTCGATCGAGGGGGCGCGTGCCGGCGGCGCAGCGCGGGCGACGAAATGCCAAGTGCGGGCTATCTCCGGTGGAGCCGTTCGCGACTCGACTGCGATCCGACGGGGCGGGGCGGCGGTCGTGAGCACACGGGGGGCCGCCAAAACGAAAAGAATGAAAGCGGCCGGCGGGGGCGTCCTGCTCGAACGGAGGTCGAGCTTGTAGCTCACGCCCTCAATGGAGTGGCAGTGATCATCCGTGCCGAACGCGGGCCCGGTGGTGCGGTGATCGTGACAGCCCAGGATGTTCGTGACGCCGGCCGCTTCGAGATCGCAATGCAAAGTCGCCGGCAGCCAGAGGGCCAGCAACATCAAGGCGGCGAATCGGCGGACGTATCCCACGTTGAAACTGAGCGACGAGTCGCCGCGGTTGTCAACCCGACCGGCGATTTGCAGTTGGCCCACCTCCTGGGAGCGCCGGGCTCCAGCCCGGCCTCGGGACGCGGTGATGCCGAGCTGGAGTTCGGCGCTCCCACGGCATCTCACTCCAGCCTCGCGCGCATCAACCGCGCCGTATCCATTTCCCCCCCGTGAAGACCCGCCTCATCCTCAACCCCCAGGCCGGACCCGCTGCCCGCTGGGGCAGCCGGCGCGAGACCCTGGCGCGGGCGCTGGCGGCGTTGCAGCTTGAGGTTGAGATCGTCGAGACCCGCGGGCCCGGGGACGCGAGCCGACTGGCGCGCGCGGCGCTCGCGGATGGCTGCGCCCGGGTGGTCGCGGTGGGCGGCGACGGCACGGTGAATGAGATCGCGCAAGTGTTGACGGGCACGGAAGCGACGCTGGCGCTCGTGCCCTCCGGGTCGGGCAACGGCCTGGCGCGGCACCTGGGCATTCCCCTTTCGGCGGAGCGGGCGCTCGCGCTGCTGCGGCCGGACGTCGGGGTGGTCTCGCTCATCGATACAGCGCAGGCGAACGAACACTTCTTTTGCGCCACGATGGGCTTCGGGTTCGATGCCGAGATCGCCGCGCGCTTCGCCGCCTGCAAGGGCCGCGGCCTGACCGGTTACCTGCGCACCGGATGGCAAGCGTGGCGCGAACGCGTGCCGCTGACGTGCGTCATTGAAACCCGCGACGAGACTTGGACGCAGCCGGTCCTGCTGCTGACCATCGCCAACTCGGACCAGTACGGAAACGATGTTCGCATCGCGCCCGGCGCCAGCGTCCGCGACGGCCTGCTCGACCTCATCGCGATTTCACCGGTTGGAATCGCGGGAGCGGCGATCCTCGGCCTCAAACTGCTGCTGGGCCGCCATACGAAAGATCGGCGGGTGCGGCGCGCCGCGGGCGACGCGTTTCGCGTCCGCCTGCCGGGTCCGGGCATCCTGCACACGGACGGCGAAGTCCGGCCGGCCAGCGCGCTCGTCGAAGTCCGGGTCCGGCCGCGCAGCTTGCGCGTGCTCGTGGCGCCCGGTCGCGAAGGCTGAAAATCAAACGCCGCGCAGCTCCGGAGAGTCTGCGCGGCGCTTGGGCCGACGGTTTGGTGTTTTGGTCCGGCCTCGCTATCGGCCGACCACGTATGCGCGTCGGGAACCGATCTGGATGCTGTTTCCCCGGCTCCTCCGGTCGTGCCTCGGGCGTCGTCGGCGCCGCGAAGCGGTGCGGCGATGAAGAACGCGATGAGCGCGCCCAGCAGAAAGGCGGCGAAGTAGTAGGCTTTGATGGGGCGGACGGATTGCATGGCGGCGCGAACGGGCTTGGTGAAGAAGCCATGATGCCACGAGTCGACGAGTGCCGCCATGGGCCGGCTGACGGTGGGCGATCGGC
>JBEIHL010000519.1:0-3711 GCA_040381375.1 Opitutaceae bacterium | reverse complement strand
GGGCCCCGCGGACACGGGCTTGGCCTCGCCATTTGTCGCACCATTGCCCGCATGCACGGCGGAACCATCCGCGCGCAGAACCGCACCGATCGCACCGGCCTCAAGGTTGTGGTCGAGTTACCGCGGGCGTTTCGCGGCGTGGCGCAAGCGGGTTCGCCGCCGGAAACGAAAGTTTAACGGAAAATACTTGAAACACGGGCGCGGGTCGTGCGTCGAAAGGCCGATGATTTGCGGTCGTTGGCAACACCTGTGGCGGAACCTGCGTTGGGGGTGTGGCTGCGTCTGCCTGATGGCGGGGCTGTGGGCCCAGGATGGGGCGGCTCTGGCTCGCGACACGCTCGTCTACAAGGACGGCGACCGGGTGCAGGGGGTGCTGGTACAGCAGACGGCGGAATCCATCACGTTCAAATCCGACCGTTTCGGTGAGGTGAAGGTGCCGGCCCGGGATGCCGTGGTGATCAAGGGTCGGTCGGATTCGCCGCCTCCGGCGGTCGTGGTGGCGACGCCCGCGCCGGCGGCCAAGCCGACGCCGGCTGCGGTGGCGAAGGTTGCCGAGGCGGCGGAAGCAGCGGAGGCGGAGCGCGTCAGCATCTGGGATCGATTCTCCCCGGCCATACTCACGGCGAAGGTGAGAAATTATTTCGGTCCCTGGCAGGGTAGGCTCTCGCTGGCGACCGAGGTCGTTTCGGATGTCGCCGAGCGAAACAACTCGTCGTACGAAGGGTCGCTGCAGCGGAAGTGGAAGTCGGACGAAGTCCGCGTCAGTCTGCGCTACGACTACAACGAGACCGACAACATCGCGACCACGGACCTGGTCCGGAGCAGCGGGCAATGGCGCCGCACGTTCGCCAAGTCGATGTTCGGACACTACCGGCCCTCCGCGGAATGGAATCGCGCCAGCCGGCTGCGCGGGTTCCCCAACGACTACCTCCTGTTGCAGCAGGAACTGGGCGCGGGCTATAATCTGTTCACCACGCCGGCCCGGAAGTTTCGGCTCGGGCTGTCGCAGAATCTCTTCGACCGCTGGTCGCTGCTGGTTGACGGCGCCCACGATTCACGCGGCGTGGTCTCGGCCTTCCAGGAGACCGACCTCAACCTGCCGTGGCGGATCACGATTTCGCAGCGCGGAGTGTGGTATCCAATCCGCGAGGACGCCGACGGCTGGGAAAACCGGGTCGAGCTGAACAAGAAGCTGACCGAAACGCTCAGCACCTCGCTGCGCCACGAGATCCGCCGCAACAATCCCGACGGCACCGCGCAGGATTACACTCGGCCAAAGGTGATGCTGGGGTTGGATTTCTAAACGCTCCCCCGCAGGAGAAAAGTGCGGTCGCGTCAGGGCCGGGGCTTGAACGCATCGCGAAACGCCTTGCCTCGCTCCATCCGCGTGACGACCTCCGGCCAGTCGCAGTTCGAGAGCGCGACCTGGAAATGATGCAGTTCGTCCTCGAACTGCCGCAGCGCGCGGAGGACTTCGTCGCGATTCTGTTCGAGAATCGTGCGCCAGAGATGCGGGTCGCTGGCGGCGATGCGGGTGGTGTCGCGCAGCCCGCCGCCGGCGTAGTTGCGCCACGCGGGATTTTTTTGCGCGAGGAAGGCGCAGAGACTCGAGGCGATCACCTGCGGCAGGTGGCTGATGTGGGCCACGATCTCGTCGTGCTCATCGGGACCGACGGTGACGACCTCGGCACCGAGCGCGTGCCAAAAGGCGGCGACCGTTTCGATCGCGGCCGCGTCGGTCTCCGGGCGCGGCGTCACGAAACAGGTGCGATGATCGAAGAGGGTTTCGGAGCTGTTTTCCCACCCGGTCTTCTCGGAGCCGGCCATGGGGTGGGAGCCGACGAAATGCGCGCGGGGCGCCAAGGCGACGCCCCCGAGGCGGGCGATCTCGCCCTTCACGCTGCCGACGTCGGTGACCACCGCGTTGGCCGGGATCACCGGGGCGATCCGCTGCGCGAGTGGGATGATCAGGTCCACGGGCGAGGCGATCACCACCAGGCTCGCCCCTTGGACCGCCTCCTCCGGCGTGTTGGCGACGGCGTCGCACCATGGCTGGTCACGCAACTGCAGCCGGGTCTCGGGCCGGCGGGCCCAGACGACGATGCGCTGGGCGGCCTGGCGGGCCCGGGCGGCGCGGGCCACGGATCCGCCGAGCAGGCCGGGGGCGAGGATGGTCAGTTGGGCGGGAACGGACATGGGGCGTGAGGGTGGGGGGCGCCGGCGGCGCTCGAGCGGCGAAGCTATTTGCCGAGCTTGAGAATGCGATCGTACTCGGCGCGTCTCACGGGTTGCACGGACAGGCGTGAAATCCGCAGCAACGTCATCGCGGCGAGGGCGGCGTCGGCCTTGACGGCGGTGAGTGTCACCGGCTTCGCGAGGGGCGAGCCGACCTTGAGTTCTACGGCGACCCAACCGGGTTCGTCGGCGGTGGCGTCGGGAAACGCGGCGCGGGTCACCTCGGCTGTGCCGACGATGGCCTTGGTCGTCATGCTTTCGTAGAAGAGCACCTTGTCGCCCGGCTGCATCGCCTTCAGGTGAAGCCGGGCGGCGTTGTTGCGCACGCCTGTCCAGGCGGTCTTGCTGTCGCGGGCGAAGTCAACCCACGCGTAGGTTTCGGGTTCGGACTTCACGAGCCAGTATTGCGTTGTCATGCCGAAGACGGTTTGGTGCGCTGCACCGAAATGGAACCGACAGAGGCTGAAAAGCTAAAAGCCCGCCGGGTGCAGCGATTGCTCTATTTGTTGATGGCACTCATGATCGGAATACCGACGGTGATCTTTATTTTGCAGACATTTCGATAGTCCGCTCCGACTTTCCGGCCATGGGCAAAACCCTTCTCCCGATCCGGCTCGTGTTCGTCGCGTTGTGTGCCGCGGGAGGCTGGCTGGTGTGTTATTCGATTTCCGACTGGGATCAGTACTGGGGCTTGGCGCTGGCGATTGGCTTGGGCATCGGACTGCTCGTGGTGCTCGTCGACATCCTGCTGAAGGGATTTTCGCTGCGCGGACTTTCGGCGGTGACGGTTGGGATCGCGGTCGGCTCGCTGATCGCGTATCTCGTGGGCGCGTCGCCGCTGCTGCAGGAAGGCGATCCGAAGATCATCTACCTCGTGCGGCTCGGATTGTTTCTCATCTGCCCGTATCTCGCGACGGTGATCGCGCTGCGAGGGAAGGATGAGTTTAACCTGATCATCCCCTACGTGCGCTTCGTCCCGCACGAGGTCGACGTGCCGCTGGTCGTCGTTGACACAAGCGTGCTGATCGACGGCCGGATCGCGCGGGTGTGCGAGGCGGGTTTTCTGACTGCGGCGTTGGTGATGCCGCGGTTCGTGCTGAATGAACTGCGCGCGGTGGCGGATTCGTCGGATCCGCACAAGCAGGCGCGCGGCCGGCGCGGACTCGAGGTGCTCAACGAGCTGCGCCGGATTAAGCACATCGACCTCCGGGTCACCGAGAGCGAAGTGTCCAAGCGCGAGGACGTGGACGCCAAGCTCGTGTTTCTCGCCCAGTCGATGCGGGCCAAGCTGCTGACGACCGACTACAATCTCGCGAAGCTGGCCGAGTTTCACGGCGTGCCCTGGCTCAACCTCAACTCGCTGGCGAAGTCACTGCGGCCGGAGCTCATGCTCGGCGAAAAACTCGAGGTCGATTTGGTGAAGCCCGGCAAGGAGGAGGGGCAGGCGGTGGGGTTTCTCGAGGACGGCTCGATGGT
>JBEIHL010000518.1:0-3715 GCA_040381375.1 Opitutaceae bacterium | reverse complement strand
GGTCGGCAAACTGCTGGACGCACTCGACGCCGGGCCCCACGCCGACAACACGATCATCGTCTTCTTCGGCGACCACGGCTGGCACCTCGGCGAGAAAAACCACTGGGGAAAACTAACCGGTTGGGAACGCTCGGTGCGCGTGCCGCTCGCCATCGCCCCGGCGCGACGCGATCGCGCTCAGTTTGCGGCCGGCAAGGAGTCGCGGCAACCGGTGACGTTGATCGATCTGTATCCGACGATCGCCGACTACTGCGGGCTGCCACCACCCAAAGACGGGCTCGACGGCAAGTCATTGTTGCCATTGCTGCGTGCGCCCGAGACGCCGACCGGCCGGGCGGTCATCAGCACGTTCGACCAGGTGCATTTCAGCGTGAGGGACGAACGGTGGCGGTACCTTCGCTATCAGGACGGGACCGAAGAGCTATACGATCTGACGACTGACCCCAACGAGTGGCGCAACCTCGCAGCCCGGCCGGAACACACGGGAACCAAAGCACGGCTGGCGGCGGCGCTGCCAAAGGATCCGGTGCGGCCCACTCCCCCGACCGAAGAGCGGAAAAAAAAGAAGCAGAAGGTGAATTGACCATTCCGTCGAACGAGCCGGCGCAGCGCGGACGAAGCAGCGCCCGACGAAAAACGCCGCCGAAACGTTTTCAGATAGCCGCCGAACAGAGGAAACATCTACCTTTGGAAACTACCCATGAACAAGACTCCCCTGAAACGTCGCGACTTTCTCAAGGCTTCCGCCGTGGCGGCCCTCGGGTTCCATATCCTCCCGGGGTCGGCGCGTGGGGCCAATAGCCGGATCCAGGTCGGGTGCATCGGGGTCGGCGGCAAAGGATACTCGGATACGATGGCAACGGCGGGCGCCGGCGCCGCGATCGTCGCGATGTGTGACGTGGCGGATCCGCGTACCCCGGGACTCGACCGGCGGAAGAAAACGAAGACGGAAAAGACGATTCTGGACACGTTTGCCGACGCGAAGTTCTTCACCGATTACCGCGAGATGATCGCGACGATGCCGGGACTCGACGCCGTGACGGTCTCCACGCCGGATCACCACCACTTCCACGCGTCGATGCTGGCGATGCGCAAGGGCAAGCACGTGTACTGTCAGAAGCCGATCTCGCACTCGATCTGGGAAGCGCGCCGGCTGGCGGAAACCGCAGCGCAAATGAAGGTGCAGACGCAGATGGGCAACCAGGCGCACGCGGGCGAACCGATCCGGCGCGCGGTCGAACTCGTGCGCGCCGGGGTGCTCGGACGTGTCACCGAGGTGCACGCGTGGACGGACCGCCCGATCTGGCCGCAGGGCATGAAGGAGTGGCCGAAGGAGGATCCGGTGCCGAAGGGACTAAACTGGGACTTGTGGATCGGGCCGGCGCCCTACCGCGGCTACAGCCGGGCGCTCGCACCGTTCAACTGGCGCGGCTGGTGGGATTTCGGCGCGGGCGCACTGGGCGACATGGGGTGCCACATCATGGACATGCCGTACTGGGCCCTCGGGCTCACGTCACCCACCTCGGTGGAAGCCAAACACGACGACGGCTCGGCGGTCGCCGCGCCGAGCTGGTCAACGGTCACCTACCAGTTTCCGACCAGCGTGCATGGCGGGCCGGTAAAGTTCGTGTGGTACGACGGCGTGAAGGCGAAGGAGGGCGTCTACCAGCACACTCCGCCCGAGGAATTGTGGAAGGCGGATTTCCCGACGGCAGATCACGTGTTTCGCCGCTTCGACCTGCTGCTCGTCGGCGAAAAGGGCCGGATGTTCTTCGGCCGCACGCGGCAGGACTGGGTGTACAAGCCCGAGACGTTGACCAGCGGTTTCACCGAGCCGCCGAAGACACTTCCGCGCGTGCCAGGGGAATTGGCGGAGGGCGCCCGCGGCGGCATCGGCGACGATAGCGGCGGGCCGTATGTCGAGTGGATCAACGCGATCAAGAGCGGCACGCCGGCGCTGTCGAACTTCGCGCAGTCGGGGCCGTTCAGCGAAACGGTGCTACTGGGCAATCTCGCGCTGCGCTTGGGCAAACGCGTCGAGTGGGACGCAAAGAAGATGGTCGCCAAGAACGCACCTGAGGCGGCGGGGATGGTGCGACGGGCATATCGGAAAGGTTGGGAGTTGGCGTAAAGAGAAACGCAACGGTCGGGTCGCGGCGTAAAGCCGCTCCTACAATTCTATGAGATTTCTAATCCTGTTTCTCGGCTGCGGCGTGCTAGCAGCCGGCGGGGCGGCGCCGGCGCGGCGGCCGAACATTCTCTGGCTCGTGGGGGAAAATCTCACGCATGACCTCGGGAGCTACGGGGCGAAGAATGTGCGCACGCCCCACCTGGATGCGCTCGCGGCGGGCGGCGTGCGGTACACGCGGGTGTTCGCGACGAACCCGACGTGCGCGCCGAGCCGGTCGGCGTTCTTCGTGGGCATGTATCAGACCTCCACGGACACGCATCACATGCGGTCGCATCGCGACGACGGCTTCAGGCTGCCGGCGGGCGTGCGGCCGGTGACCCACTGGTTGCGCGACGCGGGTTACTACACGGCCAACCTGAAAACGATCGGCTCGCTGGCGGTTGGAACGGGCAAGCTCGATCTGAACTTCGTCAATGAAGGGCCGATCTATCACGCCGGCTCGGAGGACTGGGCGGCGCTCGAGGGCAAGCGGCCATTCTTTGCGGTGATCAACTCGCACGAGATCGAGTACGACATCTACGACCGACAGAGCTGGAAGCAGCCACGCGTGAAATGGGTCGGCGAGGACGAGCACGAGAAGATCGCCACGCCCGAGAACGTCGAGCCGCCGCCCTACTATCCCGATCACCGGGTCGTGCGCGAGGAATGGGCGCGTTACCTGAATTCCGTCTCCGGCATGGACCGGCGCATCGGCTGGGTGCTGGAACGGTTGCGGCGCGACGGACTCGAGGACGATACCGTCATCATTTTCTTCGGCGACAACGGGCGGCTGGAACCGCGCGGCATCCATTGGTGCTACGACAGCGGACTGCGGGTGCCGATGATCATCAAGTGGCCGAAAAACTTTCCGGCGCCCCCGCAGTATCGTCCGGGCACGGTCAACGACCAGGTCATCAGCCTGCTCGACCTCACCGCCACGACGCTTGCCATCGCGGGCCTCGAGCGGCCAGCGCTGATGCAGAGCCGGATCTTTCTCGGCGAGCGGGCGGATCCGGCCAGGACGTATGCCTTCGCGGCGCGCGACCGGATCGACGAGACGGTGCAGCGCGTGCGCTCGGTGCACGACGCGCGGTTTCACTACATCCGCAATTACACGCCGGGACCGACGTTCGCGTCGCTGAACCGGTACAAGGAAAAGTGCTTCCTCATCTACCCGCTGATGCGCGAGCTGCAGGCGGCGGGCAAACTGACCGGGGCGCCGCTCGAACTGATGCTGCGCACCGGACCGAGTGAGGAACTTTACGACACCGACACGGACCGGCACGAAATCCGGAACTTGGTCAACTCAGCCGAGCCCGAGCACCGCGAGGCGCTGGCGCGGCTGCGGGCGGCGCTGGATACTTGGATGGTGGATACAGGCGATCGCGGCGGGGTGCCGGAGCCGGCGGAGGTCGTGGCGCCGTTTGCGAAGGAGATGGACGCGTGGTTCGGGACACCCGCGTGGGCGAGGAATCGGTGATGGGCGATGGCCATAGGCTATAGGTCATAGGCCATAGGTGATGGGTTATGGGAGCGCGGACGTCC
>JBEIHL010000517.1:0-3717 GCA_040381375.1 Opitutaceae bacterium | reverse complement strand
CGCGGCCTGATGCAACGGCGCCGGAAAGATCGGCCACAGGATCCGCAGGAAACCGTAAACGCCCATCTTCGACATCACGCCGGTAAGGAACATCGACGCGCCGACCGGGGCCTCCGCATACGCCGGCGGCAGCCAGGTGTGGAACGGCCACAGCGGCACCTTCACGGCGAGCCCCAGCAGCACCCCGAGGAAAACCGCCTGCGGCCACCAGCCTCCGGAGGCGGCGAGTTTCCGCCCGAGGGTGCCATCCGCTCCGAGTTGCGCGAGCTGCCCGAAGTCCATCGTGCCTGTCGCCGCGTACAGCGCCGCGAAGCCCATCAGCATGAACGCGCTGCCGCCGATCGTGTACACGACGAACTGATACGCGGCCCGGGTCGCGCCCGCGCCGCCCCAGAGTTTGATCAGGAAAAACGCCGGCACCAGGCTCAGCTCCCAGAAGATGAACCAGTGGAAGAAATCCTGCGCCAGGAAAACCCCGAGCGCCGCGCCCTGCAGGGCGAGAAACAGCGCGCTGAACAGGCGGGTCGAACGCTCCAGTCGCCACGACGCCAGCAGCGCCGCGGGCGTGACCAGGCTCGTCAGCAGCACAAGCACCAGGCTCAGTCCGTCGAGACCGAGGTGGTAATGGACGTTGAGCGCCGTGATCCACGGCTGCCGCTCGACGAACTGCAGCGAGGTCCGCGTCGGATCGAAGCTCACCAGCAGGCCGACGGACAACGCCAGGCTCGAAAGACTGAAGGCGAGCGCGATGAGCCGGGACGTCCGCGGACTGCCGCGTCGCAGCAGGGCCAAGAGTGCCGCCCCGACCCAGGGCGTGAAGACGAGCAGGGACAGCAGGGGTAGGGAGTTCATTGGCCACCTCCCATCACGACCGCCAGCACCAGCAGCACAAAGCCCAGCGCGACAAAACGCAGGTAGCCGTGCGCATCGCCGGTCTGGGCGCGCGAATAGGTCTGACCGCTGGACCGCAGGCGTTCGCTGCCGGCATCGAACCCGCCGTTCAGCACGTCCTCATCCACCTCCCGGTTCACCACCCCGGCAAATTCACCGAGGCGAGAAAGGAACCGGATCGCGCCATCCAGCACGTAACGGTCGAAGAGGTCGGCGCAGGTCGCGGTCGCAGTGCTGAGCCGGCCGACGGTGGCGGCATAAAGTTCATCGAAACCAAGCCGGGCGGCGAGTGCGGCCATGACGCCGGGTGCCTTCGCCGCGAGCGGGTCGGGAGCCGTCGCGGTCGCCCGGGTCCTCCGGCCGTAGATCGCCCAGCCCGCACCGATACCGGCCGCCACCAGGGCGATCGACGTCACCATTAATCCGATACCGCCGGCGTCGGCCTTGAACGTGGGATCGAGCGTCCGCTGCAGCCACGGCCAGTAGGGCGTGCCGAGGAAACCCAGCAGGATCGCGCAGGCCGCGAGCAACAGCAGCGGCAGCGTCATCGCGGCGGAATTCTCGTGCGCGTGCGCCGCCTCATCGCTGCGAGGCTGACCGAAAAACGCCTCGGCCACCAATCGCGTCATGTAGAATGCCGTGAGCACCACCGCGGCGAGTCCGGCGTAGAAGGGCAGGTGCGACACGCCCCAGCCGTGGGCCGCGTGCAGGATCGCCTCCTTGCTCCAGAAACCGGAGAAAAGAAACGGCACGCCGGCGAGCGCCATCATGCCGATCGCGAAGGTGAGGAACGTGACCTTCATCTTTCCGCGCAGGCCGCCGAGCCGCCGGATGTCCTGCTCGTGGTGCGCCGCGTGAATGACCGAGCCGGCGCCGAGGAAGAGGAGCGCCTTGAAGAACGCGTGCGTCAGCAGATGAAAGATCGCCGCGACCCACGAGCCGACGCCGAGCGCGAGCATCATGTAGCCGAGCTGCGACACGGTGGAGAACGCGAGGACGCGTTTGATGTCGTTCTGCGCGACGGCAATCAACGCCCCCAGCAGCGCGGTGATCGCGCCGATCGCCGCCACGACGCTCAGCGCGTGCAGCGGTGCTCCCGCGAGCGCCTGATCGGCCGCCATCAGCGGGAAGACGCGCGCGATGAGAAAGACGCCGGCCGCCACCATCGTGGCCGCGTGGATCAGGGCCGACACCGGCGTCGGGCCTTCCATCGCGTCCGGCAGCCAGACGTGCAGCGGGAACTGACCCGACTTGCCCACCGCCCCGCAGAAGATCAGCAGCCCGATCGCGGTGGAAACGGCGAGTCCGCCCCCGGTGGTCGCGGCGACGAGCGTGCCCAGCGCCTCGTTTTCCAGCACGCCCTTGCCCGCGTCGTAAAACAGCAGCGAGCCCGTGGAGTCATACAGCCAGAGAAGCCCGAGCAGCAGTCCAAGGTCGCCGATGCGCGTCGTGATGAAGGCCTTCTTGGCGGCGGCGGCCGCCTCGGGTTTGTGGAACCAAAATCCAATGAGCAGATACGACGCGAGTCCGACCAGTTCCCAGCAGATGAACAGCAGGAGCAGGCTGTTTGCGACGAGCAGCCCGAGCATCGCGGCGGCGAAGAGGCTGAGGAAACAGAAGAAGCGGGTGAAGTTCGCGTCCTCCTTCATGTAGCCCGTGCTGAAGATGAAAATCAGCAGCCCGACGAACGTCACCATCACGCACATGAGCGCGGTGAGCGGATCGAGCAGCCAGCCGAGCCGGAGCGTTCCCTGGCCGAGTTCGAACCAAGTGAAGTTGTACACCTGGTGGGCCGCCGGGTCCCGCAGCGCGGCAAGCAGGGCCAGGCACGACACGACGAACGCCCCGCCCATCGCACCGATGGCCGCACCGGCGGAAAGCGAGCGACCGCCGCGGGGCGTCAGCGCGCCAACCCCCGCGGCGAGCAGCGGGAGGGCGGGAATGAGCCAGAGGAGAGCGGGGGACATGGAGGTTGGGCGACGGTTGCGGCGGGAAGGCTTCCGCTCATCCCTTCAGCCGATCCGCCTCCTGGAGCCGGATGTTTTTCTGGTGGCGGTAAATCGCGATCACGAGCGCGAGGCCGACGGCGGCTTCGGCGGCGGCGACCGCAATGGAGAAAATCACGAAGATCACCCCGGTCGCAGGCGACGGCGCGGGGCCATACCGCCAGAACGCAATGAAGTTCAGGTTCGCCGCATTCAGCATCAGCTCGACGCCGAGCAGGACGAGGATCATGTTGCTGCGGGAAAGCGCGCCGATCAGGCCAATGCAGAAAAGGGCGCTGGAGAACAGCAGGCAGAGCTGGAGCGGTGAAATATTCATGGGCGCTCGTCCTCCTTTTCCGGCCGATCCGTCGACGCGATTACGACCGCCCCGAGCAAAGCGACGGTCAACAAGCCACCCACCACGAGCAGCGCTGCCGCGTGCGAGCCCATGAGCTGCAGGCCGAGGTCGCGGACGGTGACGGACGGGGCGGGGCCGCCCGCGGCGTTGAACGGCGTGCTGAGAATCGCCCCGGCGAGCACGCCGACCACGGCACCACCGGTGACGATCGCGGCCACCGCCCGACCGATCGAATCGGCCCCGATCGCGATCTCGGCCCGCGAGCGCCGGGTCAGCAGCACGGCGAAGAGCACCACCATCGAGATCGCCCCGACGTATACCAGCACCTGGGCGAAGGCCACGAACTCGGCGCCGGCCCAGAGGTAAAACGCCGCAATGCCGCCCCAGCTTCCGATCAGCAGCAGCGCGCTGTGAATCAGATTGCGCAGCGCCATGGCGACGGCGGCGGTCGCGAGCGTGAGGAGGGCGATGACGGCGAGGGCG
>JBEIHL010000516.1:0-3718 GCA_040381375.1 Opitutaceae bacterium | reverse complement strand
GTGTGGAGGACGAAATCGATCCGGGCCCCGCGCACGGTGCCCTTGAAGCCATTGAAGCTGGCCTCGTCCGGCGAGCGTTCCGGATGCAGGATGCGGTAGGCGTCGATCCAGCGCACCCAAGAAGCCTCTGGCGGGTCCACCAGCACCTTAAAGGCGGGGGTATCCTCGGTAATGTTGAAATCCCCCGTCAGCACGGCCGGCACGCCCGCGGCGACGGGGCCGAGGCGTTCCGAGAGCACGCGAGCAGCCTCGCGGCGGGCCACCTGCCCGCGGTGGTCGAAGTGGGTGTTAGCGAACACCAGCTCGCGGCCGGTGGCGGTCTCGCGCAGGCGGACCCAGGTGCAGATGCGGGGCAGCGCGGCGTCCCAAGACTTGCTGCCGGGGACGTCGGGCGTGGCCGAGAGCCAGAAGGTGCCGCCCGCGACGCGGGTGAAGCGATCCCGCCGATAAGCGAGCGAGGAGAACTCACCCTTGCGCCGGCCGTCGTCGCGCCCGACGCCCTCGCTGGCGAGTTCCGGGAAGCGAGCCGCGAGGGCATCGAATTGGAAGTCTAGCACCTCTTGGTAGCCGATCAGGTCGGGCTGAAACCGGGCGATCACGTCATAAACCAGCTCCGTGCGGCGGGGCCAGGCGTTGTCGCCGTCGGCCGCGGTGCCGTAACGGATGTTGAAGGACATCACCCGGAGGGGGGCCGCAGGGGTGGGAGCGGCGGCCGCGAGGGGAACCGCGAGCAGGGCGAGGAGCAGGGTGGCGGGGCGCATTCCCGATGCGGGCGTTGGGCGAGCGGGAAGGCAAGTCCGGGTGGGGCGGCCGGATTTCTGCTTGCCGTCCGGTAAAATCCTCCCGTATTCCCTCCCTTCCGCGACGCCGGTTCCCCCGGCGAAGCGGGCGTCAGATGCCCAGGTGGTGGAACTGGTAGACACGCAGGTCTCAGAAGCCTGTGCTTAACCGCATGGGGGTTCGAGTCCCCCCTTGGGCACCATTTTAGTTGTTGGAAAACAACAACTTATTTCGGCGGCGAGCTGGGTTGCCAGTTGTCCTCGCAACCTAAGCATAATCGATTCCGCGTTCACCGTCACTCAGTTCAAAAACCGCAACGGCACACTCTCCTGGCGCGTGTCCGGTTGGCTCAATGGCATCCGTATTCGGAAGAATTTTCTCACCCGTGAGGAAGCCGCTGCAGAAAAAGGCCCACTCGAAATCAAGGCTGCGCAAACCGCTGGGGGCATGCGTCTGCTCGCCACTTCGATGACGGAGAAGCAGGCACGGGAAGCCGAGGCGGCCTTCCAGCGTCTCGCCGACCGACCTCGCTCCCTGACCTTCTACTTGGACTACGCCCTCTCCCAGTACCACGAACCGCAGCAGGCGAAGAAGGTGGCCGACGCCATCGCCGAGTATGTTGCCTCCAAGCAACAGTTGCGTTCAGCACCACCGTGCTCCCACGGCTGCTCGTTACGGCCGAAGCCAACCTTCTGCGGGTGTCCATTTTCTGACGAAGGGAGTTCCGGCCGCCGCAGCGTGCAAGGGTGGAAGGGCGAAGGCACGAATGGCTTCCAGCACGGGCGCGATTTCTGTCGGGGTGAGGGCAGTGCGCCGGATGAAGGCCGACCATTGGCTGGCTTTGAGCGCGGCGAACTCGACGGTCAGGCCGGTTGGCGTTTCCGCCGGCAGTGACATCTGCCGTCGAGCAAACGTGCGTTCAATCGCGGCCACGAGCTGGCTGCCGTCGAACGGAAAGCTCCGGCTCAAATACCACAGGTCGAAAAGATCCTTCATGCGGCTATTGGCCGCCCCCAGCCGCACCATCGCCTCCAGCTTCTCCGCAACGACGGTGTAATGAGGATATGCGCGCAGGTGCGGGGCGGGAAATTCGAGCAGGGTCGGAAACTCGATTTCCTCTGCCGCGGGAGTCACTGCGTCCCCAAAACCGATATCTACCTGAACCGGAATGCGTGCGTTATCCAGGCGGGCTTCGAGCGTGATGCGCGTGCCGGGATAGGCTTCTTCGTCGCGGATCGATTCGGCTGCGACGCTGGCGGGAAGGAAGCGCAGGCCGTCGGGTTCCACATCCAAGCCGCAGAGATCGACGAAGGCAGTCTTTAGTGCGGCACGTTCGCTCGGGCCGACACCGAGCAAATCCACGTCGCGGGTGGGCCGCTGCAGCGTGTCCGACCAGACGGCGAACAGCATCGCGCCCTTGAGAACGAAGCGATTCGCATGGGCTGAGCAGCTGAGCCGGTAGAGCAGGCGCTCGACCGCGTAGCGAACGAGGATGAGGTCGAACGGCTGCTGGCGCTGCTGGCTGAGCGTCAACAGCCGCTGTCGCACGGAGGCGGGCAAATTCCGTTTCGGGGTGGCACTCACGCGAGGCTTTCGAGATAGGGCTGCATGACGTTGGAGACGCGGCACACGCGGGCGTAGTGGTGAAACTCGTCCATCGTTGCGCGGCGGGCACGCCAAGTTTCGCGCAGGGCTTCGAGCGCCACGTCGAGCCCGATTTTATGGCGGAACTTGAAGCAGTCAGCGACGGTTTTGGCGGGGTTGTAGACCTTGAGCGGAACGCCTTCGATGCGATGCTCCTCGACGCCTTCGTGCAACGCCGCTCCGGAAAAGCGGACGAGGCGCAGGCGCACGGCGTCCAATCGCGGTGGCCACGCCTTGTGGTCGAGGGCAATCCAGACTTCGTGTGGATTCTGCGTCGTCAGTCCGTGAAAGTTGAGTGCACTCAGGAGGCAGAGGATGCCGTTCGGGTTTCGTTGGCCGACCAGCGCGAACGTATGTTGCGCGGTGACCTCGGCACCGGGCAGCATGTACAGTCCACGCCCGGCGCGCTGGACCATACCCTCGGCGACGGCTTTGCCGAGTTGGACGCGGTTGATCCCGTGGCCGGCCAGATCGCGCGGGCGACGGACGGTCACCGAATGAAAGGCGGCATGCAGGCGTTTTTGCAGGGTCGGCGTCATTACTAAACCTAGGTAGTTATCACTATTCTTCTATGTTTTGTAAAGGTAGAATCTTGACGGTGTCGGCAATCCGCCGCGGTTGGGAAGTATTCGTGCCCTCAGGGGACATTGACCTCACGGGTTATTGAACTCCAGGTTGCCAAAGGTTGTCCAAAATCATGTTTTTGACTTCACATCGCCGCGCTTTTCTGCATCTCTTTTCAGGTTATAAAGCCATAACAATCAACTAATTCCGCGACGCTCTAGCGACTTAGCTCTTCGCCGAAATCTCAGGTTCGAGTCCCCCCTTGGGCACCAACGACAAGCGCGCTCCCCCCCAGGAGAAGGGAGAGCGATCCGGGTTCCCCCGCACCCGCGGTGCAACTGAAACCCGATGAAGCCCCACCCGGCGACGCCGCGCACGAATGATGTCCGAGTCTCCTAGCGCTGACTGCCCCGGATCAATCGCCTTCCGGCAGGAGATCGACCACGTCCGGGTGGGTCGCGGCGAAGGCGGCATCTAGGGTGGCCACCCGGCCCCCGCGGCGACCGGCCAACGCGGCCAGCCAGGCATCCGTCACCTGGCGGTGCCCGAGCACCGCGCAGGGCTCCAGCTCGAGGTAGGAGAACGCGTCGTCCCAGAACACATGGGCGGGATGCGCAGCGATGGCCCGCAGCGCGGCCCAGGCGGCGGTGGCGGAGGGCCGCGGACTGAACTGCAGGTGCAGCCGCAACAACGTGCCCTGCGTCATCGCGCAGGTCGCAAACCGCGTCTC
>JBEIHL010000515.1:0-3724 GCA_040381375.1 Opitutaceae bacterium | reverse complement strand
GAGCCAGATGCTCAACAAGACCTACCTGAACATCGAGCCGAAGCGCGGGCGGAAGAAGGGCTGAGCCCGAGGTGGAGCAGCCTGTCCCCAGGCTGCTTGATCGGCGCCGGAGGAAAACGAGGCGCAGCCGATCAGATCCGGAATTCGAGCGTCCAGAAAAGCAGCCTGGGGACAGGCTGCTCAACCTTGGCGCTCTCATCCCCCCATCTCCGGAGTTGCAGTCCCGTCACGCCGGCGCTCTCTGTTCCGTCCTCGTTTCCCATGTCCACCCCTTCCGTCGAAAACGTCGTCATCATCGGAACCGGTTGCGCCGGTCTCACGGCCGCAATCTACACCGGCCGGGCCAACTTAAGCCCGCTGGTGCTCGAGGGTCCGCTCCCCGGCGGCCAGCTCACGACGACGAGCGAGGTGGAAAATTTCCCCGGTTTCCCGCACGGCATCGACGGCTTCCAATTGATGCAGAACCTGCGCGAGCAGGCCACGCGCTTCGGCACGCGCTTCGAACAGTCGCTCGTGACCTCGGTCGATTTTACCTCGATGCCACGCAAGCTCATCACCGCCGAAAAGGTGATCCTGGCGAAGAGCGTCATCATCGCCACCGGAGCCTCGCCGCGCATGACCGGCATTCCCGGTGAAAAGGAACTCTACGGCGGGAAGGGCGTCACGACGTGCGCCACCTGCGACGGTGCCTTCTACCGCAAGATGGAAGTCGCAGTGATCGGCGGCGGCGACAGCGCGGCGGAGGAGGCGCTCTTCCTCACGCGGTTCGCCAGCAAGGTCTATCTCGTCCATCGGCGCGACACCCTACGCGCGTCGAAGATCATGTCCGACCGCGCCACGAAACATGAGAAGATCCAGTGCGTCTGGGATAGCGTGCCGGTGGCGGTCGAGGGGGTGGAGCAGAATGCGGTGAGCGGCCTGCGCGTCCGCAATCTCAAGACCAACACGGAATCGGTCCTGCCCGTCCGCGGCATTTTCGTCGCGATCGGGCATGTGCCGAACACCGGACCGTTCGCACCGCCGCTCGACGTTGACGCCAACGGTTATTTCAAACCCATCCAGGGTTCGCACATCCAGACCAAGGTCCCGGGCGTGTATGTCGCGGGCGACTGTGCCGACCACGTTTACCGGCAGGCGATCACCGCGGCCGGCATGGGTTGCGCCGCCGCCATCGAGGCCGAGCGGTGGCTGGCCGAGCACGGCGGCTGATCCCTGGGAAAGCGGCCGCCCCCGGCCGCCTTTCTTGTCGCCCGCCATGTCGCTGCCCGCCGCACTCGCCGCGCTGCACCGCGAGCTCGGCATTTCGCCTTCCTATGGAGCCGATCGCCACCTGACCGCGTACACCGAGGTGGCCGAAGCGGACCTTGTGCAGATCGCGCTGAGCGACGAGGGCCGCCCCATCCGGCTCATGCCCGGGGCGGCGCAGGCTTGGCGGCGCATGTCCACCGCGGCGGCGCAGGACGGAATCGAACTCCTCCCGGTGTCAGGCTTTCGCTCGATCGCGCGCCAGACCGAGCTTATCCGCGCCAAACTCGAGGCCGGCCAGCCGCTCGACACCATCCTGCGTTACGTCGCGGCGCCCGGCTTTAGCGAACACCACACGGGTCGAGCCCTGGACATCAGTTCGCCCGGCCACACGGATCTGGAGGAGGCGTTCGAACTCACCCCCGCCTTTCAGTGGCTCGACCGACATACCCCCAGTTTTGGGTTTTCCCTGACCTATCCACGAGGAAACCGAAACGGCATCGGCTACGAGCCCTGGCATTGGTGCTGGCATTCGCCGGCACGAGGTTGAGCACAGGTTGGAAGTCGGAGAGATTGCCCACGGAACACACGGAATACACCGAAGGGAGGGAGCGAATTCCGGGAATTCCGTCTATTCCGTGTGTTCCGTGTGTTCCGTGGGCGACAGATCGCTACGTTCGGCCTTCTACGCGATGCAGGCTTACTGCGACTTGGAATTATTCCAATTATCACTTGCACCTTAGAACCATTCCAATTTGTTGCAGCCCCTCGCCATCATGACTGCCTCCGAAAACTCCGAAGCGCTCTCTCAGCGGCTCGCCGACAGCGGCCTCCGCTCCACCCCCCAGCGCGAAGTGATTTACACCGTGCTGATGAAGAAGCGGGATCACCCCACGGCGGACGAAGTGTATGCCCGGGTGAAGACGGAGTTGCCGACGATTTCGCTCGCGACGGTCTACAACTGCCTGGAAACGCTGGTGCAATGCGATCTCGTGCGGGCGGTGAACTTTGAACGCGGCCCGACCCGCTATTGTCCGAATCTCCGGCCGCACGCCCATTTTCACGACGAAAGCACGGGCCGGACTCACGACATCGACCTGCCGCCAACCGTGCTCACCGAGTTGAATCGCATCCTGCCGCAGGGCTTCGACGCGAAATCGATCGAGATCACCTTCCGCGGGCAGGCATCTGAAAGTAGCGAGCATCGAGTAGCGAGTAGCGGGCATCCCTGACCTCGATCCACGCCACTCGATCACCCATCCGTTTCCGACCTTTACTCTACTCACTACCCGCTACTTCAGCGCACTTTTCCATGTCCTCGCTCGTCATCAAAGACCTCCACGTCGCCATCGGCGAAAAGGAAATCGTCAAAGGCCTCTCGCTCACGATCAACAGTGGCGAAGTCCACGCCATCATGGGGCCCAACGGCACCGGCAAGTCGACGCTCGCGAAAGTGATCGCGGGGCACCCGGACTACACCGTTACCAGCGGCGACGTCCTGCTCGACGGCGTTTCCATCATGGAGAAGGAAGCCGATGAGCGCGCCCGGGCGGGCATCTTCCTCGCCTTCCAGTACCCGAGCGAGATTCCCGGCGTTTCGATCGCCAATTTCCTCCGCGCCGCGCAGCAGGCCCGGATGGCCGACGGCGAGGAACTGGACGCGTCCGCCTACTACAAGCGGCTCTACGCGAAGATGGACATGCTCAAGATCGACCGGAAGTTCACCTCCCGCTCGGTCAACGAGGGCTTCTCCGGCGGGGAGAAAAAACGCTGCGAGATTCTGCAGATGGCGATGATCGAGCCCAAGTTCGCGCTGATGGACGAAACCGACTCCGGCCTCGACATCGATGCGCTGCGGATCGTCTCGGAAGGCGTCAATACGCTCAAGGGACCGAACCTCGGCGTGCTCATGATCACCCACTATCAGCGGCTGCTGAATTACATCGTGCCGGACTTCGTGCACGTGATGTACGACGGCCGCATTGTGAAGAGCGGCGACAAGAGCCTCGCCCTCGAACTCGAAAGCAAGGGCTACGACTGGGTGAAGAAGGAACTCGTCACCGCCTGAGCCTGAGCACGAAGCGCAAAGACTCGCCAAGCATCCCACCACCCACCACCCGCGCGAACCGTCGCATTCCTTCGCGTCGTCTCGCCCACTCTCTCTCCCGTTCCGCCATGCCCACCACCGACACTCTTTCCAACGAACTCGAGCCCGTCACGATCGAGAATCCCGTCGCCGGCATCGACCAGACCAAGGGCGACTTCCAGTACGACGTCGCCTACGAATTCGACGCCGGCACCGGTCTGTCCGAGAAGACCGTCGACTACATCAGCAGCGTGAAGAAGGAAGCGCCGTGGATCCGTGAGTTTCGTCAGAACGCCCTCAAGGTTTTCCACGCGAAACCCATGCCGACGCACTGGGCGACGAAGGACCTCGAGAACATCAATTTCGACAAGATCCGCTACTACCTCGCCTCGG
>JBEIHL010000514.1:0-3726 GCA_040381375.1 Opitutaceae bacterium | reverse complement strand
TCGTCGTTCGCGGCCACCGGAGCAAGGGCATTGAGCGCGGTGCCGGTGAAGACTCCGACGACGGTGTCGTAAGCGCTGCCGGCGGTCGAGATGCGGACGAGTCCGTTGACCGGTGCGGTCCATTCCCACCAGAGCGTGGAACCGGCGGCGACGCCGCGATCGGCGGTTCGGCTTCGGTGGTCGCGCCATTGTTATCGGTGCGGATGGCGAGATTCTCGCCGCGGATGCGGGAGCGGGTGGCGAAGTCGTCGTTGAACGGCCGGTTGGTCGTGCTGCGCAGGGCGCGATCCAGATTGAGCCGGCCGCCCGTCTGAGCCCGCCCGATCAGCGCCGGGACCGGATCGACGCTCCGCAGCACGCGATTGATGAGCTGGCGATAGTTGTCGTTGGGAAACTGCGCTTTCACGAGGGCGAGCGCGCCGGTGACGTGCGGGGCGGCCATCGACGTGCCGGACAGCGTGGCGTAAGGCGACGCCGGGTTGTTGGAAAGTGAATACACCTCGGTGCCCGGCGCGAAGAGCTCGACCGAACCGGAGCCGAAGTTCGAGGCGGCGCTGGGTTCGTCGCGGTTGGCGGAGTTGCCGACGGCGATCACGTTCTCCAGCCGGTAGCTGGCCGGGTAGTGTGCGAGGAGGTCGAGGTTGGCGCCGTCGTTGCCCGCCGCGGCGACGAAGATGATGCCGGCGTCGCGCGCTTGGCGCACCGCGTCGAACTCCGCCGGATCGAAGAACGGCACCGGCCCGACCTCGATGCCGTAGCTCGCATTGATGATGTGCGCCCCTTGCCGGATCGCATAGTCGATGCACTCGATCGCGTCCGAAGTGGAGCCGCGGCCCGCGATGCCGCCGAGAAACTTGAGCGGCATGATGCGGACGCGCCAGGCGACGCCGCTGATGCCGAGTCCGTTGTTGCCGACCGCACCGATGATGCCGGCGACGTGCGTGCCGTGGCCCGTGTCGTCCGTCGGCGTGCCCGTGCCGTTGATCGCGTTGATCCCGTGCACATCGTCGACGTAGCCGTTGCCGTCGTCGTCGCGGCCGTTGCCGGGGATCTCGAGCGGGTTGCGCCAAAGGTTCGCGACGAGGTCGGGGTGGTCGAGGCGGACGCCGGTGTCGATGACCGCGACAATGATCTCCGCCGCGTCAGTGCGCACATCCCAGCCGGCGGGCGCCTTGATGTCGGCGCCGGCGATGCCGTTGTTGGCGCCGTTGTTGAACAGCGGCCACTGCCGGTTGAAATTCGGATCGTTGGGCGTGGCCAGGGTGCGCCGCAGGCTGTCCGCCTGCACATACTCATACCGGCCGGAGGCGCGCAGCCGTCGAATGGCGCTTTCCACCGACTCACCCGCGGGTAGGTCCAGCACGCGTAGGCCGCCGAAGCGATCCCACCGGCGGCGGACCCTCATGCCCTCGCGTTGTTCGTCCGCGTCGTGCGGCGCCCCCCCGGTGGGCGCGCGGCTTCACGATCACGACCTGACTGCGGTAGCCCTGCGCAATATCACGGTCGGTTGGAGCCTCCCGGTGGGGCGGGGGCGCGCTCGCCGCGTGCGCGGTCCAACCCGCGCCGGTCAACGCGGCGAGGGCGAGGCGGAACAGAGCTGGTTTCAATCGGGAGGAACGTGATCGGGCGGATACGTTAGACAAGGGTGAGACTGAAAGAGTGGGCGCAGGGCCAGTTGGAAAGGGAATTTCCTCCGTTGTGCCGGCCAATCCCGGATCAGTCGTTACGCTGGAGTCCCTTTGGAGTTCGGCACGGCCCTTCGCTTCTTCGGAGCGGCGGACGATTTGAACGGGTTTTTACAAAAATTTGTGCCACCCGGGCGTCCGCCGGCCTGGTTCAGTTCCCCGGCGCGGACGGTTCCTGCTCGGCCAGGCTCTTCTCGAGCAGGCTGACATTCATCGCGCCGCGTTCGCTGGCCTGGGCGACCACCTGGTCACGAATCAACGGATACTTCTTCAGGAGCTGCCGAAAATCGCGCCGGCTCAGCGTGAGAAACTTGCTGTAGTCCAGCGCGGTGACGTCCGCCGAACGGGGTGCCCCCGTGAGGAGGGCCATCTCGCCGAAGACCGCGCCCGGTCCCAGCTTGATCCTTTCTTTGCCACCCCGGGGCGTGACTTCCACCTGGCCCGACGAAATGAAGTAGACGTTGTTCGCCTGGTCGCCGGCGCGAATCACGCGTTCGCCGGGCTGCACGCGGCGGGTCTCGAAGTGCAGCAGCAGCACTTCACGCTGTTCCGCGCTGAGGTTGGCGAACAACGGGAACTGACCCACGAGTTCCTCGGGCGTGAACGTCTTGTGCGCCGCCGATTTCCGCTCGAGCTGCTGCTTGGATGCCTCGAGCTCCGCCAGCAGGAGCGGGTAGGCCCGGCCGCGGCCGGTCTCGTAGGTGGTCCGCCAGCGCGGACTGGCCGCGAGCTTGCCCCCGATCCAATCCACCAGCGCAAACAAGGCCGGACTCAGCGTGATGGAAAGAATCGAGCCCGCCAGAATCAGGCTGAGGCCCTCGACGGGCATCAGTTTGTAGGCGATGCCGAGACCGGCGAGAATGAAGGAGAACTCGCCGACCTGCGCCAGCGCGGCGGCCGCGGTCAAACCGGTGCTGAGCGGGTACCCGAGCACGATCACGATGCCGAGGGCGAGCAGCGCTTTCCCGACGATGACAAGCCCCAGCACGCCGAGCACCTTGCCGGGCTGTTCGATGAGAATGGCCGGGTTGAACATCATGCCGACCGAGACGAAGAAGAGCACGGCGAACGCGTCCTG
Source organism: Opitutaceae bacterium (assembly GCA_040381375.1). GTDB lineage: Bacteria > Verrucomicrobiota > Verrucomicrobiia > Opitutales > Opitutaceae > ER46. The sequence goes on along the minus strand of JBEIHL010000514.1, from coordinate 963 downwards.
GAGCGGCAGCGAATTGGCGGCGGCCTTGTGGCTGAGGTCCGACTCGCTCAGCACGACGCCGGCGAAGAACGCGCCGAGCGCGTACGAGACATCGAAGAGCTTCGCGGAGCCAAACGCGATGCCGAGCGCGACCGCGAGCATGCAAAGGGTGAACAGTTCACGCGAACCCGTCCGCGCCACCTGGCGCAGGAGCCAGGGCATGACCCGCGGACCAAAGAAGAGCACGATCAGGACGAAAGCCGTCACCTTCACGAGGGTCTGGGTGAGATTCGCCAGCAGACTGCCTTCGCCGATGCCTTGCCCACCGGCAGGCACCTGACCGCCGAGCGCCTCCGCGAAGGCGGGCAAAAGCACGAGCGTAAGCACCATCGCTAGGTCTTCCACGATCAGCCAGCCGATCGTGATCCGGCCATTGGGCGTCGACACCGAGTTGCGCTCCTCGAGCGCCTTCAGCAGCACCACGGTACTCGCCACCGAGAGGCTCAGGCCGAGCACCAGACCGGCCCCGAAGTTCCAGCCCCAGAACTTTGTCATCCCCACACCGATGGCAGTGACCAGCGTGATCTGCACGATGGCGCCCGGGACCGCGATGCGCCGCACCGCCATCAGATCGGCGGTTGAGAAATGTAGCCCCACGCCAAACATCAGCAGCATCACGCCGATCTCCGCCAGTTGTCCGGTGATGGCGCTGTCCGCGACGACCCCGGGCGAAAACCGGCCGATCAGCACTCCCGCCAGCAAGTAACCAACGAGTGGTGGCAGACGCAGCCGGTGCGCGAAATAGCCGAGGACGAAGGCGAAGACGAAGCCGACGGCGAGCGTGGCAATCAGCGTGACATCGTGCGGCATGGGTCCCGGCGCGAGACGGTGCCCTCGCAAGTGGGCGACGGCAAAGCTTTTTCTATATTCTTCCCCGGGGAGCGCGGACGCCCTCGTCCGCATCGAATTGGAATGCGGACGAGG
>JBEIHL010000513.1:0-3727 GCA_040381375.1 Opitutaceae bacterium | reverse complement strand
GATGAGGGCGGTTTGTGGAGGGAGCAGCGTCCCGGTTTCGCGGGCGGCGTCAAGTGCGTTTGCCATCTTCGCCCAGGCCGCTTCAGCCGGGTGACTAACGGCACGCGGGCGCAAAAAAAAGCGCCCGGAAAATCCGGGCGCTTGAGGACAGAAATTCAGCCGAGGGCTTACTTCTTCAGCGTGAAAGGCAGCGAGTACTGCGTCCGCTCCCACTTGATCTTGATCAGACCATTCATGCTGCCGGCCGGGGACGCTTCGACCGAGATCGTCAACTGGTCGACGCTCTCGCTCAGCGTTTCCTTCTTCAGGTCGGCGCGGAGCACGTCCTTGGTCTCGTCGACGGGCACGCCCCATTTGCCGATGTTTTTGCTGAAGGCCAGCTTCGAGGTGCCCTTCTCGCTCGGGATGATGTAGAGCGTGTACGCGCCCGACGGCAGCACGGTGCCGGCGACTTCGATCGGGTGCTGGTTGATCAGCGTCGTCGCTTCGTCGGCGCCGAGGCGGTCGGCCTTGTCCCAGGCCACCAAGCCGCCCCAGATCTTGCGCGGCTCGCCGCCCTTACGGGGATGCACGGCGTGCGGACGGCCGTAGGTGATGGTGACCATGCCGCCCTCATTGCGGTTGGGCCCGATGACGCCACTCGTGGTGACGTGCGGGGTATTGCCGCCGGTGCCGGCGCCGGGAAGCGGCGGGGCTTTTTGCGCCTTCTTTTGGTCGGCCGCGGACAGCGCGAGCGGCGAGGCGCAAACCAGCGCGGCGACCGCGACGAGGAGGGAGGACGTGATCTTCTTCATGTTGGGTTGGGGGGGAAACGTGCCCGGGTTGACGCAGGCCGCGGTCCGCCGTGACGCACAACACCACGCTGCGCGCCGGGCGAATCTCGGCCCACTCCACCGGTTGCCCGGCAGGTTCAGCCCAACCCCGGCGCGGCGCAAGCAAATCACCCGTCACCCGAAACCGCCTTGCCGGCCACGGCGCCACCCGTTTCCTCCTCCCTGTGATTACCCCACGTTCGCTCCGCCCTGCGCGGGCCCGGATCGCCGCCCTCGGCCTTCTCGTCATTCTCGCCGGCGCCACCGGGCCGGACGTCTTCGCCGCCAGCGCGCCGGTGACGCGCGCTCCCTTCGGCAAGACCCCCGACGGCGTCGCGGTCGAGGAGTTCACGCTCACCAGCCCGCGTGGCGCCGTGGCCAAAGTGATCACCTTCGGGGCCATCGTATCCGACCTCAAGATACCCGACGCCCGGGGCCGGCTCGCCAGCGTGGTGCGCGAAATCCGGCCGAGCGAGCAGGGTTTTCAACGTGGTTTCGCGCAATCCGCCGCGGTCTTCGGTCGCGTGGCGAACCGGATCGCGGGCGGCCGCTTCACGCTCGACGGCCGCACCTACGAGGTGGCGCGCAACAACGGCAAAAATCACCTTCACGGCGGCATCCGGAATTTCAGCAAGGTCGTCTGGCAGGCCGAACCGGGTGGCGATCCCAAGCTCCCGTCGGTCCGGCTCACGTATGTCAGCGCCGACGGCGAGGAGGGGTTTCCCGGCCGGCTGACGACCACGGTGACCTATACGTTGACGCCGGAGAACACGCTGCGGATCGACTACCGCGCGACGACCGACCGGCCGACGCCGATCAATCTCACGAACCACGCCTTCTTCAACCTCGCCGGCGCGGGCGACGCCCTCGAGCACGAGCTCATGCTCAATGCCGCGCGCTACACGGTGGTGGACGCGGAGCTCATTCCGACCGGCGAGATCCGCGCCGTTGCCGGTTCGCCCCTGGATTTCACGAAACCGATGCCGCTCGGCGCGCGGGCCGCGGCGCTCGCTCCAGGTGTCCGCTACGATCACAACTTCGTCATCGACCGTCCCGCCGGCGACACCTCGCTGCTCCTCGCGGCGCGCGTCCGCGAACCAAAGTCAGGTCGCGTCATGGAAGTCTGGACGACCGAACCCGGCGTGCAGCTTTACACGAGTCCCCTCACCCCACCCGCGGCCGACGCGACCGAACCGCGGTTCGGCTTTTTCTGTCTGGAGACGCAGCACTATCCCGACTCGGTCAACCACCCGCACTTTCCCTCGACGATTCTGCGCCCGGGGAAGGAATTCCGGTCGACGACGGAATTCCGTTTCTACGCGAAGTGATCGCGGTGGGTGGGAACCACGAAACACACGAAATACACGAAAAGGGATCCAGGCGGGCCGGCGAGCGTCCGGCTGGATTCTCCGCTGCGCTGCCAATGAACTCTTGGTTTGTCATTCTGAACGAAGTGAAGAATCCAGCCCGATGTTCGCCAGCGCTTGCTCTGCTGGATCCTTCGCTGCGCTCAGGATGACAGTAAGAGAGGTTCATTGGTCGGAACCACCCAACGCTCCGGCGTTGGTCCCGGTCTCAGAATGACAAGCAAATGGTCTGAACGATACCGGACGTTGGTATCAAACGGTGCGCCGGCGAGCAGGCAGCCTGCGCCGGAGACCCGCTTCCTCCCTCCACCCGAGACTTTTCGTGTGTTTCGTGGTCCCCCCAAAAAAGAGCGCCGCACTAAAGCGGCGCTCGATGCAATGAAGGTGCGTCGTCGGCTCGGCTCAACCGAACAGCTCGTCGGGTTTGAAGAAGCGTGCGAGCTCGGCCTTGCCGTTTTCGATGCTGTCGGAGGCATGCACGATGTTCTTCATCATGTCGGAGCCGAAATCGCCGCGGATCGTCCCCTTCGGGGCCTTGCGGGAATCGGTGGGCCCGAGCAGGTCGCGCACGCGCTGGACGACGTCGGGGCCCTGCAGTGCTATCATGATGACGGGCCGCGATTTCATAAACCCCTCGATCTCCGGGTAGAAGGGCTTGTCGGCCACATGCGCATAGTGCTCGCGCAGGAGGGCCGGCGAAAGCCGCGCCATCTTGCAGCCGATCACGTCGAAGCCCGCGGCCTCGAAGCGGCTCAACACCGTTCCCACGATGCGTTTCTCCATCGTATCGGGCTTAAAGATTACGAACGTTTTCTGCATATGAACCGTCCAACCTAGGCGCCGCGCTAATTTTGGAAAGCCTAAAGGCGGACACGGAGCCCTGGCTCAGCACCACGTATCTTGTGGGAGGGGCTTTACGCCCCGACCGGCCCCGCAAACCGGCTCCCACCGCTACCCCTGCAGCGCCGCCGCCAGCGTCGGATGGCGAAACGCATACCCTGCCCCCTCGAGCACCTTGGGCTCCGCTCGCGTGCTGCCGAGCAACGCTTCGTCGGCCATGCCCTTGCCTAAAACGAGCCGCAGCGCCCACGCGGGCGCCGGCAGGAACGCGGGGCGCCGCACGGCCCGAGCCAGCTCCCGAGTAAAATCGGCATTCGTCACGGTCCCGGGCGCGACGACGTTGACCGGCCCGCGCACTCGCTCGTCGCGCAGCGCATGCCGGATCGCTCCCACGGCGTCCTCGAGGCTGATCCAGCTCATCCACTGGCGGCCCGAGCCGAGGGGTCCGCCCAAGCCGAGGCGGAACAAGGGCAGCATCTTCGCGAGGGCGCCGCCCTCCGCCGCCAGCACCACGCCGAACCGCAATCGCACGGTGCGCACGCCGGCCTCCTCGGCCCGCTGCGCCGCTCCCTCCCAGGCCTGGCACACTTCGGGGAGAAAACCGCGGCCGGGACCGCTCGACTCCGTCACCACGTCGTCGCCGCGATCGCCATAAAAGCCCACCGCCGACGCGCTCAGGAACACCGTGGGTCGCGTCGCTACGCCGAG
>JBEIHL010000512.1:0-3747 GCA_040381375.1 Opitutaceae bacterium | reverse complement strand
GGGCGCTTACGTGGGTGGCGTTTGCTCACCGTCGCGGCACATGATCATGAGTGGACGCACGGTGTGGCATTTGCCGACGGCGCCGCTGGCGATGCAGAAGGGACTGTGTCCTCCCAACCTCGAGCAGCAGACGTTGCCGGCGGTTTTCAACCGCGCCGGTTACGCGACGATGCGCACGTGCAAGATGGGCAACAGCTACGAGGCGGCGAACCGGCTCTTCACGGTGCGTCACGATGCGACCAAGCGCGGGGGCACGGCTGAGACCGGCAGCGCATGGCACGGCGATCGGGTGATGGACTATCTCGGGCAACGCGAGTCGGCGAAGGATTCGAAGCCTTTCCTGATCTACTACGGCTTCTCCCATCCGCACGACGAGCGCGATGGCACGCCGGAACTGCTGGCGAAATACGGCGCGGTCAACCACGTCGACGAGAACCAGCCGCCGCCCGCCCACCCGAAGCAGCCGAAGCTCCCGTCTAACTATCTGCCCGCGCATCCGTTTCATCACGGGCACCCGGCCCTGCGGGATGAGGTTGCCGTCAGCGGGGTGTGGGAGCGTCGCGACGAGCGCACCATTCGCAATGAAGTGGGCCGCCAGTTCGCCTGCAGCGAGAACATCGACGTTCAGATCGGCCGCGTGCTCGCGAAGCTCGAAGCCACCGGCGAACTGGCGAACACCTACGTCATTTACACCGCCGACCATGGCATGGCGATCGGCCGGCACGGCTTGCAGGGGAAACAGAACCTCTACGAGCACACCTGGCGCGTGCCCTTCATCGTGCGCGGCCCCGGCATCCAGCCCGGCAGCCGCGCCGAGGGGAACATCTACCTGCACGACGTGCTCGCCACGCTTTGCGATCTCGCGGGCATCGCCGCACCGGAGACGAACGAGGGCATCAGCTTCAAGCCCGTGCTCACCGGCCAGAAGCCGGCCGTCCGCGATGTGCTCTACGGCGTGTACAACGGCGGCACCAAGCCCGGCATGAGGTCGGTGAAGCAGGGCGACTGGAAGCTGATCCAATACGACGTGATGCAGGGCAGCGTGCGGGAGACGCAGCTATTCAACCTCAAAGACAACCCCGACGAATTCCTCGCCGAGCATCACGACGCGAAAGTCACCGCTCTCACTGGCGTGAAGCCCGCCCAGCACCAGGTCAACCTCGCCACCGATCCCAAACACGCCCCCAAGCTCGCCGAAATGCAGGCGCTGCTGCTCGCTGAGATGCGCCGCCTGCACGACCCGTGGCGCATGTGGAACCAGCCGGCCGACGGCCTCACGCCGCCCCCCGACGGCCCGCTCTCGGGTCAGGGTAAGGCGAAGAAAAAAAACAAGACGCCCCAACCATGAAACTCATCCTCACCATTCTCGCGTTCATCGCGCTCGGTTGCGGCCACGCCTTGGCTGCCGACAAGCCCCATGTTATCTTCGTCATGGCGGATGACATGGGGTGGGGCCAGACCGGGTACCGCGGGCATCCGCTGCTCAAGACCCCGAACCTGGATGCGATGGCGGCGAACGGACTGCGCTTCGAGCGCTTTTATGCCGGCGGGCCGGTGTGCTCGCCCACGCGGGCGTCGGTGATGACCGGGCGCTCGCATGAGCGCACGGGCGTGCTGACGCACGGCTATGCGCTGCGGACGCAGGAGAAGACCATCGCGCAGGCGTTGCAGGGCGCGGGCTACGTCACGGGCCATTTCGGCAAATGGCACCTCAACGGCCACCGCGGACCGGGCGCACCCATTTTCGCGGACGACCCGCACGGGCCGGGGCGGTTCGGTTTCGACGAATGGGTGTCGGTGTCGAACTTCTATGATGTGGACCCGTTGATGAGCCGCGCGGGGAAGTTCGAGCAGTTGAAAGGCGATTCGTCGGAGGTCGCCGTGGACGAAGCGGTGAAATTCCTCGGCAAGCACAAGGCGGGCGGCAAGCCGATGTTCGCCGTGATCTGGTATGGCACGCCGCATAGTCCGTTCAAAGCGCTAGCCGCGGACAAGGCGCCGTTCAGTGAACTCAACGAGGCGTCGGCGAACCACCACGGCGAACTCGTGGCGATGGACCGCAGCATCGGCACGCTGCGCGCGAAACTCCGCGAACTCGGTCTCGCCCAAAACACGCTGCTGGTCTTTTGCAGCGACAACGGCGGTCTGCCCGAGATCACGCCGGAGACCGTCGGCGGTCTGCGGGGACGCAAAGGGAGCGTCTTCGAGGGCGGCATTCGCGTGCCGGGCATCATCGAATGGCCCGCCGTGATTCAGCCTCGCGTCACGGGCTATCCGGCGTGCGTGATGGATCTGTTTCCGACGGTCGCGGACATCGTCGGCCTGCCGGCAAGCGTGATGATCAAGCCGCTCGACGGCCTAAGCCTGAAGCCGCTGTTCACGCGCGAACTCGGCGAACGCCGCGCGCCGATGGGTTTCCGCTATGTGACCAAGCGGGCGTGGGTGGACGATCGCTTCAAGCTGCTCACGGACAATCTTGGCGCCGGCACGTTTGAACTCTACGACCTCGCGGCCGACCCGAAGGAATCGCGCGATTTGAGCGCGGAGAAGCCCGAGGTATTTGACCGGATGAAGCGGCAACTGATCGCGTGGGACGCGACGATGGACGCGAGTTTTGCCGGCCGGGATTATCCGGGCGGAAAAGTTTCCCCGCCCGATCCCGCGCCGGTCGCGTGGTATGATACGCCGCAGTATCAGCCTTATCTCGCCGAGTGGAAACAGCGCTGGGAATACCAGAGCTACATCGAGCGCGCGCAGAGCGGGAACAAGAACAACCCGGCCCAAGGCGGCGCGAAGAAGAAAAAAAAGAACAATTGAACCCTCCAACCCGATTGAGTCGTCCATGACCAGAGGCCTGCTCCCCCTGCTCGTCAGCCTCGTGGCCTGGTCCGCGCTCCCCGCCGCGGTGCGCCCGCCGGACCTCGTGATTTTCCTCGCCGACGATCACAGCCAGCGTGATTCGACACCGTATGGCAGCACGGCGTTGCGCACGCCGAACCTGCAGAGGCTGGCCGACGCCGGCGTGACCTTCACGCGGGCGTACGTGGCGTCGCCGTCCTGCGCCCCGAGCCGCGCGGCTTTGATGACCGGTTTGATGCCGGCGCGAAACCGCGCCGAGGCGAACCACAGCAAGCCGCGGGCGGAGTTGAAGAAGTGGCCGGCCTATTTCCAGGAGCTCGGCTACGAAGTCGTCGCGTTCGGCAAGGTTACGCACTACCGCTACACCGGCGACTACGGCTTCGATCACTTCGCGCACGACACGTTTCACGATCACGCCGGGATTCCCGCCGCGGTGGAGTTTCTCCGGCGACGCGATCGCTCGAAGCCGCTCTGCCTTTTCGTCGGGAGCAACTGGCCCCATGTGCCCTGGCCCGAGAAGGATCTCGGCTACGATCCGGCGGCGCTGCCGCTGCCCGGCGGCAGCATCGACACGCCGACGACCCGGGAGTGGCGCGCGCGTTACGCGGCAGCGGTGACGAAGGCCGATGACGACCTCGGCCTCGTGCTCGATGCCGCGCGGGCGAATCTTGGCGCGCAGACCCTCATTCTCATGACGGCCGACCACGGCGCGCAGTGGCCCTTTGCAAAATGGAATTGCTATGAGGCCGGCGTGCTCGTGCCCCTGATCGTTTACTGGCCGGGCGTGGTGAAGCCGGGCGCACGCACGGATGCGCTCGTGAGCTGGGTGGATTTGCTCCCCACGTTGCTCGAGGTCGGCGGGGGAGGGGCGCCGAGCGGAATCGATGG
>JBEIHL010000511.1:0-3750 GCA_040381375.1 Opitutaceae bacterium | reverse complement strand
TCGCCCGTCTTCTTCGATTACTTGGAGAAGAGCCGCCCCGAGAAGCTGGTCGTTTTTTAACCCGACGTCGGCGGCATGAAGATGGCCGCGGCCTATGCCGATGTCCTCGGCGCCGGGCTCGGGCTGGTGGCGAAAAAGCGCAAAAGCGCGATCAACGTCGAGGCGATCAACGTCGTCGGCGAAGTCGCGGGCTGCGATGTGCTGCTGGTCGACGACATCACCGAGACCGCCGGCACGCTCACCGCCGCCGCCCGGCTTCTGCGCGAGCACGGGGCTCGCAGCGTGCGCGCGGCCGTCAGCCACTGCATTCTCAATGAGGTGGCCATCGATCGCCTGAAGACGGGCGTGATCGACGAACTGATCACGACGAACTCCACGCCGATCAACTCGCACGGCATTCCCGTGACGGTGCTCAGCATCGCCTCACTCCTGGGCCAGGCGATCCAACGCATCAACAGCAACGAGAGCGTCACGAGCCTGTTTCGCGTCAAGGGCTTCTAGTCTTTCGGGTTCGATCCCTGCGCAGGTGGTTGGGCCGATGCGTCTGATTGGGCCGGCTGAACGCCTCCCGGCGCGGGGGTTCGCTCACGTTGCGGAACGGCTCCCGCCGACTATCCTTTTCTTTTCGGTCATGAAACACCGTCCCATGCTGCGTTCGTTGATTCTCGTTCTGCTCGTGGCCCTCCCGGGTGCGCCCGCCCTGCACGCCGCCGCCGCGCGGGAGCCAAAGAAGTCCGCCTCCAAAGCCGAAAAGCCGCAGATCAGTTTCGACCTCTCGCCGGTGGCTGAGGGCGCCCGGCCGGGGCTCGTCATGAGCTACGCCGATGTCATCGAGCCGGCTCAGAAGGCGGTCGTTTCCGTTTACTCGACCAAGATCATCAAGGAGCGAATCGCGATCAATCCGCTCCTCCGCCAGTTCTTTGGCAATATCCCGGATCAGGAGCGCGAGAGCCGGCAGGAAGGGCTGGGTTCGGGCGTGATTGTGACGAAGGACGGCTACATCCTGACGAACAACCACGTGGTCGAGGGCGCGGATGAGCTGAAGGTCACGCTTTCCGATGACCGCGACTTTATCGCGAAGGTGATCGGCAATGACCCGAAGACCGACATCGCGGTCCTGAAAATCGAGGGTCTTGACTTGCCGACCGTTACCTTCGCCGATTCCGACAAGGTTCGCGTGGGCGATGTCGTATTCGCGGTCGGCAATCCACTCGGAGTCGGCCAGACCGTCACCATGGGCATCGTCTCCGCCAAGGGCCGGAGCCGGCTCGGGCTGCTCGAAAACGTGTCCGGCTACGAGGATTTCATCCAGACCGATGCGGCCATCAACATGGGCAACTCCGGCGGTGCGCTGATCGATGCGCGGGGCCGACTGGTCGGGATCAACAGCGCGATCCTCACGCCTTCGCGCGGGAACATCGGCATCGGCTTCGCGATTCCCGTTAAGCTCGCCGGCTTCATCATGAACAGTCTGGTCGAGAGCGGAGCCGTGGCCCGCGGTTTCCTCGGGGTTACCAGCGACACCATGACGGCCGATGTGGCCGAACAGCTTGGCCTGCCCAAGGACACGCGGGGCGTCGTCATCACGGATATCGATCCGGACAGCCCTGCGGAGAAGGCCGGCCTCAAGCGCACCGACGCGATTCTCGCGATCAACGGTCAGGCGATCACCTCGTGGGAGGAACTGCGGTTGCTGGTCGCGCAGATCGTGCCTGAATCCACGGTGAAGCTGAAGGTGGTGCGCGATGGCGCCGAGCGAACCATCGACGTCAAGCTCGGGACGGTCGTCGAGCATCCCAACGAACTGCTTGCCGGCATCGACGTGGAGCCGCTCAACCTCGAAGCCCGGCGGCGATTTCGCATCAATGATGCGCGGATCAATGGACTGGTGATCACGGACGTCGCCGCTGACTCCCCGTTCCGCGACCGCCTCGAAGCCGGCATGGTGATCTTGCAGATCAACCGGGGGGATGTGACCGACCTGCGCACGGCGCGGGAGCGGATCGCGCCCGGTCGCAATCTCCTCGCGGTCTTCGATGGCCGCGCGATTCGTTTCGTGGTGGTGACCGTGCCGCGATAGTTCCAGGAGCGCGGCCATCCCCGGCCGCAGTCCGGCGGAAACGAGGCAGGAGGTCTGGTGGGTTGAAAGTCTGCGGAGGGGGACGTCCGCGCTCCCACTATTCCGTCAGCTCCCCGGTTTTTCCACCGGAATTGCCGCCAGCTCGGCGGGAAGTTCGTGGGCGGGGTAGGTGGGGAAGCTGAGTTCCAGCAGTGACACGGCGGGCACTTCGAATCGCGCCGAACCTGAACTGCGATCGACGAGCATTGCGATGCCGGCGGTGGTGCCGCCGGCCTGACGCACGATCTCGAGGCATTCGAGCACGCGGCCGCCGCGCGTCACGACGTCCTCCACCACCAGCACCGGCTCGCCCGGCCGGAGCTTGAAGCCACGCCGCAGTACCAGGACGTTGTTTTCCTTCTCGGCGAAGATGAAGCGCGCGCCGGCTTGGCGGGCAACCTCCTGACCGATGACCAGGCCACCCATCGCGGGCGCGAGGACGGTCTCGAACGTGAGTCCTTGCGACCGGACCTTCGCCAGCAGCAGTTCCGCGAGCCGCGTGACCGCATCCATGCGCTGGCACACCTGCGCGCATTGGAAGTAGTGGGCGCTGTGCAGGCCGGAGCGCAGCACAAAATGGCCCTGGAGCAGGGCGCGGGTACGGGTGAATATGTCGAGGATCTCCTTCTGGTTGTCTTCCATAGGCGCGAACCTGCGGAAGGCGGACCGAAAAATAAAATCAATTTTGCCACGCACCGCCCAAGCGCGTAGGTTCAGGCCTCGTGACCAAGCTGCCCACCCTTCCGCTCGAGGACGAACTCGGCGATGTGCTCGACAAGGCCATGCGCCGGGCCGGGCTCACGCCCGAGTTGCTGGCGGCTCGCACCGGGGTTTCGCTCGGGCGGATTTGCGACGCGGTCGACTATCGCTCCGACCTTTGCGGCGACGAGCTGCGTCGGATTGCGCAGGTGCTGGGGCTCAACGAAGTCGGTTTGTGCGCGCTCGGCTGCGGCCAGTATCCCAAGCCTGAGATCAGCGGCCTGCCATTCTGTGTCTGGCCGTTGTGCATGACCCACGGCATCGGCGTCGCCAACGCCTACCTCGTCGGTGAATGCGGTTCGTCCCACGCGCTGCTGTTCGATACCGGTGCCGGCATCGACGCGCTCATTGCGGCCTGGCCGCCCGCGATCCGGGTTCTCGACGCCGTGTTTCTCACGCACGTCGAGCCGGAACATGCCGGCGGATTGTGCGACGTCGTCGCCCGCTTCGGCGCGCCGGCCGCTTTCATTCCGGAAGGCGCAACCGCAGGTTGCGGGCAGGGATTGGGCGAAGGCGGCGTGCGTCAGTTCGGGACGCTCGAGGTGACGGCCTTCGCGACGCCCGGACACGCCGCCGCGCACAATTGTTATCTCGTCCGGGCTCCGGCGGTGCCGAAGAGTTCCGCGCTTCTGGTTTCGGGGGACCTCGTGTTTGCGGGTTCGGTCGGCGGCGCGTATTTCTCGACGGCGCAGCTCGATAAAAATCTTCAGCGGATGCTGCACGCCGTACCCCCGTGCACCGTGATCGCCCCCGGTCACGGCCCGCTGACCACGGTGGGAAACGAGCTGCGGTACAATCCGTTCGCGAGCTGAATTTTCCCTGGGAGCGCGGACGCCCTCGTCCGCAAACGATCAAATTGCGTACGAGGGCGT
>JBEIHL010000510.1:0-3750 GCA_040381375.1 Opitutaceae bacterium | reverse complement strand
GTGCGAAGGCGGCGGAATTGCGCGCCCGGCCGCAGGCTTCCCTGTGCTTCTACTGGGCGGAAACGAAAAAACAGGTGCGGGTGCAGGGGAGAGTTGAGCCGGTGAGCGACGCGGAGGCCGATGCTTACTTCGCGTCGCGGGCGCGCCTCAGTCAAATCGGTGCGTGGGGTTCGCGGCAGTCGCGGCCGATGGCGCACGCGCTCGAACTCGAACAGGCCTGCGCCGGCGTGATGCTGCGCTACCCGATCGGCGCGGTGCCGCGTCCGCCGTTCTGGTCCGGCTATCGAGTGGTGCCGGACCGCATCGAACTGTGGCGCGAACAACCCTTCCGGCGCCACGAACGCCGGCTCTACATTCGCGACGGTGTCGGCTGGAGCATGCAGCGACTGTTTCCTTGAACCGAGTCTCAGCTCTGCGTCAGACCTCCGCGCGCTCCGCGGGCTCCTGTGCGATGGATTGAATCAGACCTGGGCAACCGGTACAGGATCCCGCGGAGGTCGCGGAGGTCTGACGCAGAGAGAGTCAGCCTCCGATGTTTACGCTCACGTCTGGCCCGAACTGCGGCGGGTGAACGCTTAACCGCTATCTCCCGTGCGCCACCGGCGTGAGTTGCGCCCAGCGGGCTTTAGCGTCGGGATGCGTGGTCGCAAGGATCTCGTAGATCCGCCGCTTCTCGTCCGCGTCGAGGTAAGCGTAGTGACCGCGCGGATCGTCACCGTGCAGCACGCCGTGCAGGCGATCGAGCACGCGCGTCTTCAACTGCTCCGGCAGCGCGGTGAACGTCTCCGAATAAATCAGGTAGCTGCAGCGCTGGGCAAAGAGTCGGTCGCGCAGTTGAAAGTCCTTCAGGCTGCGGCCTTCGGGGCTGCGCGGCGCCTCCCGGGCGAACGCCACGCGAAAGGCTTCGAGCCCGGTCACTCCGGCGGGCAACGGCGCGGCCCCGCGGAAGAGGAGGTGATCGAGGATGTCTTCGACCGCGCTGCGGAAGACACTCTTGACGCTGTCATACGCGGGCTCGTCGGTGATCGGATCTTTGAACGTCTTCTGCAGCGACCGCTGATAGTCGAGCATCCGACGGCAACTGTGGGCCGCCTTGGTCAAGGCGTTTTGGGCCGCCATCTGATGTTCGATCACGAGCAGCGCCACGACGTCGCTGGTGCCGGCGAGATAGCGGGAGAGGTCGAAGAAATCGCCGAGCTCCGCCGGTCGCCGTTCGCTGGGCGGGAAGTCGAGCCGGTCGCCGTTCTCCGTCCCGAAGGCGTTGCCGCGGTGGTTGGGCCCGCCGGTGTAGCCGGTCACGTACCAGCCTCCCCAGCGGTTCTCGAACGGCGTCTGGTCGTCGACGAGTTCGGTGCCGTGCCGCAGCAGCGGCTCGCCGTTGGTCGCGGGAACAATGCTGCGGGCGAAAACCCCGGGTACATCCCGGACGAACGTGCCGCCGTGACAGCGGAGGCAATCGGAGTCGCGGACAAAGGCCTGCTTTTCCTCCCGCTCGGGCCGCGGATTGAACGTGTAGAAGATCGGGCCGAGCTGCGGATCGACCGCCGCCACTTCGATCAGCCCGCCCGGCACCCAGCCGATGTAGATCGAATCGGAAAAGTACAGGGCGCGGGGCTGGTCCGGCCGGATGCGCCCGCGCTGCAGGCTCGTCTTCGAGAAGACCATCACCTGGCTTTCGATCGGCACGTTCAGCTCGCGCAGGAGGGTGCGCAGAATTTCCCGTTCGTTCCCGGCCAGTTTCAATTCGCCGGTCTCGAGCCGCACTTGCAACCGGGCCGCGGCATCCTTTGGCGCCGTCCTTGAATAACTCACCGGTGGCTGCTCGTAGTCCGGCACGTTTTGCGCCGGCAGCAGCGGAGGGCCGACGACGAGCAGGAGAAGGTGATGGCGCAGGGACGCGAATCGCATGGGCAGGCGGCAGACAGCAGAGGGTTTGAAATGGGAAAGTAAGCGATCCCGTCGCGAGTGCAACGGATCAGACGGCCGGAGATATCTCGGGGACGTTCGGGAGGGTGGTGCGGGCGGGGTGGGGCGATGTTTCGGAAGTCTAAACCCGTTCGCCGGCCGGCGCCTTGATGCAGATCAAGCCCCGGGCGGGTTCGCCGAATAAGCCGGAATGCCTCCGGAGTTGATGCACATCAAAGCGGGGCATGGAACATTGGCCTACACTCCAACAATGAGCCAATCGTCTCTCGTTCCCGTCGATGCCGCGCAGTCCCTGGTGGCGCCGGCCAGACCGTTCACGATGCTTCTCACTTTGGCGGCTGAACCGGCGGCCGGCCTCCCCGGATCGTGAATCCAATGACACGGATCGTCAGCCCAAGCCGACGTCACGTGCGGGGTGAACCGGGGCCGTCCATCGCGAATGGGATGGCGGGGAGAATGCCGAGGACGTTTCTCGCGGGCGCCTGTTTGTTCTTTGCCCCGCCGGCGCCCGGACGTTCGCCGTAAGCCTGCAGGATCAGATTGCCCTGGGTGCCGGGTTTGATCTTCGCGAGGTCGGCGACGAACTCGACTTCGGTGATGTCGCCGCGGCGCTGGACCCGGCGCACGCTCAGGCCCTACGGTGGCTCCATCAGCGCAAAACTCAACGTGCCGACCTGCTTCAGCCCTGGAGTGGAAATCCGGATACGCGCGGTGCCGTCGGCGGCGAATCGCACCGGCGGACGTTCCTCGAGCCGCAGGGTCGACCCGCGGCCGGCCACACTCACCCGCAACTCACGCGCGGGCACGAGATGCCGATACGCGAACGCCTGCATGCGGTCGTCGGCCGGCACGGCGCGGTGAACCACCTCGCGGCCCAGAATGGTCGCCGCGCCGAGGACCGTGAGCGTGACGCGCACCGAATCCTGCTGCGCGGGAATCCGGGCGCCGCCGAGTGCGAAACCCGCGGGTGCGTTCTGCAGGCCCAGCACGATCTCGCCGCCGAAACCGTCGCGACGGAGGGCGTGGATCGTGACCGGCACCGTGGCGCCGGCCCGGAGGTTGATCGCCGACGGCACCACGCGAAGTTCGAAGTCCGGTTGCGGCGGTCCGATCTGCAGACGGTACCCGTAATCCGGTCCGCCGCGTTTCTGCGTGTTGGCCATGCGCAGGAAGTAGGTGCCGTCAGCCGGCAGTGTGACGCACAGGCGCGAGTCGGCGTGATGGGTGAGCAGGCCCGATCCTTTGTCGTCCCAGTCGTCGTTCGTGGCGAGGCGGCGCCCGGCTCCATCGGTGAGCGTGAGCACCGAATCGACCGGCGAACCAAGCCGGCGGGCGAGCACTTCCGCGACGACCTCATCGCCGCCGCGGCCCTCGAAGCGGAAAACATCCTCGTCACCCGCCTGATCGATCCGACCATCGATGACGACCGGGAGCGTGACCGTTTGCGCGGCGCTGGCGTCGTTCGGTTCAGCCTCGCGTTGCGACGCCCGGGAATTCAGCGCGAAGCGCACCGGTTTCGAGAGCATGCCCTGTTCCCGAACCGAGAGCGAGAAGACGCCGGGTCCGCGGCTCGGCTCGGTGATGTCGAGGCTTGGTCGCGGGAGGTGCCAGCCCTGGAGGACGAGCGTCACCGGCTGCCCGACCGTCCCGCCGAGCGGGAAGATACTCGTGACGAAGGGGAGCTCGCCGGCGGTGATCCGATGGACGAAGTCCTCCCGGCCGCGGTAGATCGCGTCGCGCACGAGGAGCTCGTAGACGCCGTCGCGCGGCACGGTGAAGAAGAGGACCGGGTCGGGGGCGTTCCGCCAGTCGTCGGCGAAGGCC
>JBEIHL010000509.1:0-3752 GCA_040381375.1 Opitutaceae bacterium | reverse complement strand
TGCCGCAGGCTCGATTCAACTCGTCGATGACCTGCGCCTGCGTGAGCGGCACGCCGCGCTTCGGCCCGACCAGCGTGGCGCGGGTCGAATCCCACGCTTCCCGCTGGCGCTGCACGGCGGCCCGGTGCGCCGCGGGTACCCGCCAGCCGGCGAGCGCGCGGGAAAGCTGGCGCAGGATTGTGCGCGCGTCGCCGATGAGCGGGACGGCGCCGTGCTTGTGCGCGTCGGCAGCGTGGATGTTGATGCCGATGAAGCGGACGCGCGGATGCTGGAACTGCGACTTCGAAGCCGTGGTGAAATCGCTCAGCCGCGTGCCGAGAGTGATCACGAGATCGGCTTCGACCGCGATCGCGTTGGCCGCCGCGGTTCCGGTGACGCCGATGGCGCCGAGGCAGGAGGGATGCGCGTCGAGGATCGCGCCCTTGCCGGCCTGAGTCACCGTCACGGGGATGCCGGTCGCGGTGGCCAACGCGTCGAGCGCGGCGACCGCGTCGCTGTAGTGCACGCCGCCCCCGGCGACGATGAGCGGACGCCGGGCGGCGCGGATCAGTGCCACCGCCTCGCCCAGGCGCGCCGCCGCAGCCGCGGGGCGCTCGACGGTGTAGACGCGTTTGGAGAAGAAGTGCTCGGGGTAAGCATAGCTTTCGGCCTGCACGTCCTCGGGCATCGCGATCGTCACGGCGCCGGTTTCGGCCGGATCGGCGAGCATGCGCATCGCCTCGGGCAGCGCGGTGAGAATCTGTTCGGGGCGGTTGATGCGGTCCCAGTATTTGGAGACGGGGCGGAAGCAGTCGTTCACGCTGACGTCCTGACTGGATGGATACTCGAGCTGCTGCAGCACCGGGCCGGGAATACGGTTGGCGAAAATGTCGCCCGGCAGCAGGAGGACCGGCAGCCGGTTAACCGTCGCGACGCCGGCGCCGGTGATCATGTTCGTGGCGCCCGGGCCGACGGAACTGGTGCAGGCAAACGTGCCCAGCCGCTGCCGCGTCTTCGCGAAGGCCACCGCGGCGTGAACCATGGCCTGTTCGTTCTTCGCCTGGAGATAGGGGAGGGCGCGGCCGCCATGTTCCTCGAGCGCCTGGCCGAAGCCCGTCACGTTGCCGTGCCCGAAGATGCCCCAGACGCCGTGGATCAGCCGGTGCTCGACGCCGTCGCGGCGGATGTATTGCTGCTGGAGAAACTTCACCAGCGCGGCAGCCATGTTGAGGGTGACGGTCTTTTTCATGTGAGGCCGGGGGGGAGGGTTGGCGGACCGGGGAGGCGGAAAGTTTGGGGCGGCATGGAACGGGGTCCTCGCGCTCCGGGCGGGCGAAGGCGCGGCAGGCTTGTAAACGTTATCACTAAACCCCGCGTCAACTCCATTTCCGACCGGTGCGAAATGCGCTCGCCGGCTGGATCCCCTTCGTTCACCGGTCGAAGCATGAGCTCTCCTACCGCCACCGTCTCCGGGGTGTCAGCCCGGGACTTGTTTTCGCTGCAGGGCCGGCGGGCACTGATCACGGGCTCGGGGCAGGGCATCGGGCTGACGCTGGCGCGTGGCCTGGCGACCGCAGGTGCCGAGCTGGTGCTCAATGACATCGAACCGCAGCGCCTGGACTCGGCGATGGCGGGCCTCCGGGCCGAGGGGTTCGCGGTGAGCGGCCGCTGTTTCGATGTGGCGCGCGAGGACGAAGTGACCGCGGCTGCCCGGGACATCGAGGCGCAGATCGGGCCGATCGACATCCTCGTCAACAACGCCGGTATCCACCGGCGCGCCCCGCTCGAGTCGATGCCGCTCGAGGCGTGGCAGGCGGTCCTCGACATCAACCTGACCAGCGCCTTCCTCGTGACGCGCGCTTTCGTTCCGGACATGATTCGCCGGGGACGCGGCAAGATCATCAACCTCTGCTCGCTCAACTCCGAGATCTCGCGGCCGACGATTGGTAACTATGCGGCGGCCAAGGGCGGGCTGAAGATGCTGACCCGCGCGATGGCCGTGGAGTGGGCGAAACACAACATCCAGGCCAATGCGCTCGCGCCCGGCTACATTCGCACCGCCCTGACCGGTCCGCTCACGGTCGATCCGGCCTTCAACCATCACCTCTGTACCCGGACCCCCGCCGGCCGCTGGGGCGAGCCGCACGAGCTGGTCGGGACGACGGTGTTTCTCGCGTCCCGCGCCTCGGATTTCATGAACGGCCAGATCCTGTTCGTCGACGGCGGGCTGCTCGCGGCGCTTTGAGCGGGTGCGGCGCAATCTTCGGACGATGGGGACGCGCCTCCTCGTCGCGTTGAGTGCTCCGCGGCGAGGGCGCCGCGGCTCCAGTTCCGATGGAGGTGGATTGTGTTTGACGGAAATTTCCGGCCGCGTGTAAACGTTTACAGAGTTCGACCGTCCCCTCCGTTCGAGTCGCCGTGCCCACCAGCCTCAGTGAGCGCGCCCAAGCCGGCTGCCAGAACTTCAACGACCCGATGAAAACAAAACCATTCGCCGCTCTTTTCCTCGTCGCACTCTTGTCAGGTTCCGTCTCCGCGGCCAAACCCGGCAAACCCGGTCCCGCCCCCGGTGCCCTCCAGCCGCGGGTGACCACCGAGCCGACGAAGCACGACACCGACGATCCGGCGATTTGGATCAACCGCGCGAATCCGGCGCAAAGCCTCGTGCTCGGCACGGACAAGAATGTCGACGGCGCCCTCTACGTCTTTGGCCTCGATGGAAAGATTCATCATGACAAGGTCGTGCGCGGCCTCGTCCGGCCCAACAATGTTGACATCGCCTACGACGTGAGGGTGGGCAGCAAGCCGACCGACATCGCCGTTGTGACCGAACGCTACGCCAACCGGCTCCGCGTTTACCGCCTGCCCGACCTGGCGCCGATCGATGGCGGCGGGCTGCCCGTGTTCACCGGGGAACTTGCGCGCGACTGCATGGGCATCGCGCTCTATACGCGGAAGTCCGACGGCGCCGTCTTCGCCATCGTGAGTCGTTCCGACTACCAGTCGCCGCGCCAGGGCTATCTCCACCAGTATCGGCTGATCGATGACGGCACCGGCACGATCCGCGCCGTGTTCACGCGCTCGTTTGGCGAGTGGAGCGGCACCAAGGAAATCGAGGCCATCGCCGTCGACGACGAACTCGGCTTCGTCTACTTCAGCGACGAGAATTACGGCGTCCGGAAGTACCACGCCGATCCTGCGGCCGAGGACGCCGACGAGCAACTCGCGGTCATCGGGCTCGACGGCTTTGTTGAGGACCGGGAGGGCATTTCCATCTACCGGACTGGCCCCGGCACCGGCTACCTCATCGTGTCCGATCAGCAGCGGAACGCGTTTCGTTTCTATCGCCGCGAGGGCACGGCCGAAAAGCCGCACGCGCACGCCTTCCTGAAATCGGTCGATGTCTCCGCCATCGAGAGCGACGGCAGCGAGGTCACGAATGCCGCGCTCGGTCCCCTGTTTCCCAACGGGCTCTTCGTGGCCATGAGCAACGGCAAGGTCTTCCACTATTACTCCTGGGATGACCTCGCGGGCGGCGACCTGAAGAAGGCGCCGAACGGAGTTTCGCGATGAAGTCTCCCCAAGGAGCGGGGGGGGCCCCCGCCCCGGACAGAGAACAAACGACGGGGGGGGCGCCCTCCCCCCCGGGCCCCTCTTGTTGGTTCGGTACCACCCCCCCCCCCGGCCCCCCCCCCCCGCCCCCCGCCCCCCCCCCCCGGGGGCCCGGCCCCCCCCCCGCTCCCGAAATTCTAGGATGGCCAGTCTGCAAGAGG
>JBEIHL010000508.1:0-3764 GCA_040381375.1 Opitutaceae bacterium | reverse complement strand
GTCCAGGACACGGGCATCGGCATCCCACCGGAGCGCCTCAAGGACCTGTTCCAAATGTTCACCCAGGCGGAGGCGTCGACCACGCGTCGCTATGGTGGCTCCGGGCTCGGCCTCGCCATCTGCCAGCGGCTGGTCCTGTTGATGGGAGGCCAGATCACGGTGCGCAGCGCTCCAGGTGCGGGTTCGGAATTTTCCTTCGTCGTGCCGCTGGCGCCGTTTTCGCTGCCGGGAGAGAACGTCGCCGCCATCGAGCCCCGCATCGCCGGCGGCCGCGCGCCGCGCGTGCTGGTGGTCGACGATCTGGAGCCGAACCGCACCTTGCTTGATCACGTGCTCCGCCGGAACGGCTATGAACCGCAAGTCGCGGCCGACGGCGGCGAGGCCATCCGGCTGGCGAAAGAGAATGCGTACGATGCGATCCTGCTGGACCTGCAGATGCCCGATGTGGACGGCTACACGGCCGCGCAGCGTATCCGGGCGGCGGAGACAGCGGGAAGGCGCACGCCGATCATTGCGCTGACCGCGACGCTCGCCCGCGGCACGCGGGAACGCTGCCTCGCGGCCGGGATCGACGAACAGCTCAACAAGCCGCTCGACCTGGGAAAGTTCAGCCGGCTCGTGAGGGCGCTGGCGGCTCCCTCGACGACGCACCCGGCGTAAGCGCGCGCGCCGGCTCCCGGGAGCGCCAAAACCCTGGGAGCGCCGGGCTCCAGCCCGGCCCTGTCGAAGACCGCCCGGCCGGAGCCCGGCGCTCCCAGGCCATCAGCCGCCGGTCTTCGGCGTCGCGAGGATCGCGGTCGCCTGCTTGGCCATGTCGGCAATGTCGGACGCCGGCAGCACCACGATGCCCGTGGGCCGGCCGTTGGCGAAATGCTGCAGGGAAATGCCGAGCACGCGGCCCGACGCATCGAGCATGGGTGCGCCCAGTCCCTGGTTGGTCAGCAGATAGAGGCGGCGCGGCTTCTCCACGATGCCCATCACCTCGCTGGCGCGGATCAGGGGAACGCGTTGCAGCGCCTTCGGAGCGCGGGCCACGATGTAGTAGGTGCCGAGCAGCGTGCCTTCCGTGGACTCCGCCAGCTTGACGTGCGCATACTGCCGGTCCGGCTCGGGCGTTTCCGGCGCGATGAACGCGAGATCGAGATCCGCGTCCTTGAGCACGAAACGCGCGGGCACTTCCTTGCCGTCGGCCGTGCGCAGCTTGACCTCCTTGAAGTCGACGCCGACCAACTCCGGCACCCGGCCGCCCTGAGCGGCGCGCATGGCGTCGAACTGCACCTGCGGATCGACGCTCGCCAGCGAAGTCACCGTCAGGCCGCCCGCCGAGATCACCGTGCCGTCGACTTCGAGCCGGCGTTCCTGCGGCGGCTGCTCCCGGTCTCCCATCTTCACCTTGATCGTGACGACCAGCTCGATGCCGATGATCGCATCGGCGAAGCGTTTCGCCAGGGCCTGGCCCGCGGCGGCGTCGGTGGCCGCGGCGACCGGCAGCAGCGCAGCCGGAGCGGTGGCGAAAAGCGCCGTGGCCAGCGCGAGGGAGGACATTCGTTTCATGGTTGGGATTGAGTTGGCTTGAGATTGATTTCCACGAAGAGGGTCTGGCCGCGCCGCCGCACCATCAGGACCCACCACGGTTTGCCGCTCGCCACGGCGGCGGCCCGCGCGCGCTTCAGGTCTTCGAGGTTGCCGACGGCTTCGCTGCCGGCTCGCTCGACGACATCGTCGGCCCGCAGGCCCGCCAGCGCGGCCCAGCCGGCCGGGATGGCGCTCTCGATGATCGCGCCCTTCGCGTCGACCGCCAACTGCAGCCGCACGCGATCGTCGAACGCGATGTCGCGCGCGGAAAATTCGAGTTGGAGATCCTGCCACCACGCCATCTCGGCGGTCGGCACCGGCTGCTCCTCAAGGTTCACTTTCATGTCCCGGACCGTCCCCTCGCGCCACACCCCCAACACCGCGTCCGCGCCGGAACGGTACTGGCGTATTTGCCGCGCGAGTACGTCCGTGTCCTCGGGCCGGCGCGCCGACACCGCGGTGCCGTCGATCGTGAGAATCACGTCCCCGACCTGCAGTCCCGCGGCCTCGGCCTTCGTTCCCGGATAGATGCGCGTGAGCCGCGCCCCACCCTCGGCCTTGATGCCGAGCCGGGCCGAAAGTTTCGGCGTGAGCGGCTGCGACGATGCCCCGAGCCAGGCCTTGCGGGCCTGCGGGGGAAAGTTGCGCTCGTCCGCCAGCCGGAGCTCGACCACGGAACTCAGCACGGCGCCATCGCGGCGCACGCTGGCGAGGACGGTCCGCACGCCCTTCGGCGCGTCGACCATGAGCTGGCGCGTGAGGTCCTGCAGTTCCTCCACGCTGCCGATCGGCTTGCCATCGACGGCGATCAACACGTCCTGCCGGCGCAACATCGGCTCGGCCTGGCCGCAGGGTCCGGCGGGACGAATGTTCTCGAGCCAGACGCCACGGCCGTCCGGCAAACGCTCGTCCCGGGTCACCCGGGCCGTAAGGTCGCGCACCACGGCGCCCCACGTGCGGAGCTCGCGATCGTCGCTGCGGGCGGGCTCGCGGACGGCGAGTTTGACGCGGGCGGTGCCCTTTTCGCCGGCGCGGAGGTAGTCGACGACGAGTTCGCTGCCGGGCATGCCACCGGCCTCCATGCGGTTGTAGTGCGCGACGGCCTTTTCCTCCGCGCCCTCGATCGCCTGGCCGGCGCACGCGAGTATCACATCGCCGGGCTTCAGACCCGCGGTCTCGGCGGGAGAACCAGCGGCGACGTCGCCGACGACGACTCCCTTGGTGTCACCGTCGGACTCGAGCCGCGACTGGACCGTGACGCCCGACCAGCCGCGGGTGACCTTGCCCGTGGCGATGATCTGGCGCGTGACCTCCTGGGCGAGAGTGCTGGGAATCGCGCCGCTCAGGCTGACGACGCCGATTTCGTTGATGCCGATGATCTCGCCCCGCCGGTCGACGAGCGGGCCGCCGCTGTTGCCGCCGAAGATCCGGGCGTCGTGAAGGACCCAGCGCACGAGCATGCCGACGTCCTCGCCGCGCAACATCATGCGACCCATGGTCTGTTCGGGCAGCACGAGCGAAGGATTCGAAACCACGCCGCGCGTCACCGACTGCGAAAGAAACCCGGGGCTGCCGAGCGCGAAGACCTCCTGTCCTACGACCAGTTGCGAAGAATCGCCGAACTTGGCGACCACGAGCGGCGCCGCGCCTTTCGGTCGCTGCGTGAGGTCGAGTTGCAGGATCGCGAGATCGGTCAGCGGATCCTGCCCCACGAGCCGCGCCTCGACGGTGGTACCGTCGAACAAATGGCAGCGATAGAAGTCACCGTCTTCGGTCACGTGGCAGTTCGTGACCAGGTGTCCTTCCGGCGTGACGATCACGCCGCTGCCGCCGCTCCATTGTTTGGTCAGCCGACCGTCGCTGGGCCGGAGGCGGATCGCCTCTATGCGCACGATCGACGGAAAAATCCGCGTGAGCATCGGGTACTCGGCCGGGAGGGCCGGCGCCGCGGGTGGAGTCGCTCCTTCAAGGACCCCGGAAAAGGCCAGCATTACGCAGGCCGCGCGAAGGAAAAGGGATCGGCAGAACGGTGAGGTCATGGGGTCAACGGAGCGCCTCGCGACTCAGGGCATCTGGGAGCGTGAGGCAAGCGGCAAAGGAGTGAGGGTCTGGGAGCGGGGTCGGGCACGTACGCCCGGAGGACCGGGCGGGCCGGGCCGTCCGCGCCCCCCGGGGGGGGGGGGGGAAAT